>CAJUFU010000017.1 GCA_910585555.1 uncultured Lachnospiraceae bacterium | reverse complement strand
TTCTCTGGAAGCCTTTCCTTCCAGCTTTGCTAAGCTTATCTATTTAAATCACGAACTCTTTTTGATGATTGAAAACAGGGTGCCTTTAGATCTCCTGGCAAGGCTTCTCTCCACCCAGCTAATCACCACCGGAGAAAAACATCTATTAGATCACGGACGCACCTACTACCGGCTGCTCCGCAAAATCATTATAGAAGGGCAAAAGAGTGGAGAGTTGCGCAAAGATCTGTCCGTCAATGAGATTGTCAAGGCCTATTCTCTCTTTGAACGCGCCATCATGTATGACTGGTGTATCTGCAACGGCGAGTATTCCTTGTACCAGTATGCCGGTACGCTGCTCCCCACATTCCTGCGGGGTTTTATCACTGTCTCCTCATAAAGTACAGACTCTATTCTATACTTTAGTTCATATTCTATTCTGTTTTTTCCTGTGGTAGACTGGCTAAGGGTTTATAGCGGTGTACAGAAAGGAGAATTCTTATGACATCACAAATCTGTATCATTATTTCCATTGTGGCCTATCTGGCTCTCATGATTTATATTGGCGTAACCTATTCCAAACAAAATACACAGGCCGCCGAATTTTATTTAGGCGGCCGCAAACTGGGACCATTTGTCACTGCCATGAGTGCAGAAGCTTCCGACATGAGCAGTTATCTCTTAATGGGCCTTCCCGGACTTGCTTACATATCCGGTATCGCGGACGTGGGCTGGACCGCCATCGGCCTTGCCCTGGGCACCTATTTTAACTGGCTTTTCGTCTCAAAGCGGATCCGCCGTTATTCTAGCAAGATTGGTTCCTTCACCATTCCTGATTTCTTTGCCAGAAGGTATGGAGATGAAAGACATATCTTAACCTGTATTGCCGCTATCGTCATCGTGGTATTTTTTGTGCCTTACACGGCATCCGGCTTTGCTGCCTGCGGCAAACTGTTCAGCACCTTATTCGGTATGAATTATATGACGGCCATGCTTCTTAGCGCCGCTGTCATCGTCTTATACTGTACCATGGGCGGTTTTCTTGCCGTGAGTACCACTGATCTGATTCAGGGCATCACCATGTCCGTGGCACTGCTGATCGTAGTGGGCTTTGGCGCTGTCACCGTGGGCGGTTTTGACACCGTCATCGCAAACGCGGGTGAACTCCCCGGCTATCTGAGCATGGTGCAGACGCATGTGGCAGACACCATGTCAGCCAAACCCTACACTGCGCTCACCATCTGTTCTACCCTTGCCTGGGGTCTTGGATACTTCGGTATGCCCCATATTCTTCTGCGCTTCATGGCAATCGAGGATGAGAATAAATTAAAACTGTCCCGCCGGATTGCCAGCATCTGGGTAGTTATCTCTATGGCCGTAGCCGTTTTCATCGGCGTCGTAGGATACAGTCTCTCTAAAATGAATATCATTCCCATGCTGGAAGGCAGCAATTCTGAGACTGTCATCGTGCAGATTGCTTCCACCTTAAGTATGCGCGGCGTTATTCCAGCATTAATAGCTGGTGTTATTCTTGCTGGAATCCTGGCCGCTACCATGTCTACTGCCGACTCACAGTTACTGGCGGCGGCATCCAGCATCTCCCAGAACCTGATTCAGGATTTTGGCAAAAAGAAACTGGACACGAAAACTTCGCTGATAATTGCACGTGTGACCGTTATTGTCATTTCCCTGATTGCAGTCTTTATCGCACAAGATCCTAACAGCTCCATCTTTACCATTGTATCCTTTGCCTGGGCTGGTTTCGGTGCTGCCTTCGGACCGGTTATCCTGCTGGCACTGTTCTGGAAACGTTCCAACAAGCAGGGCGCCCTGGCTGGCATGATTGCCGGCGGAATCATGGTCTTTGTCTGGAAATACGGCATTTCCACCCTGGGCGGCGCCTTTGCAATCTATGAACTGCTCCCGGCTTTCGTCATCGCCCTGCTTGTCAATGTGGCCGTATCTTTGGCCACCCCTGCGCCCTCCAGGGAGATTGTAGAAGTCTTCGAAGAAGTCAACCGAAAGAACTAAGACAGTTGCGTCAGCACTAATCCTAAAATAATATCATAATAAAATAACACAGTACATTAAATGTGCTGTGTTATTTTATTATGGTCATCCAAAATGTATTTTACATAGAATTGACGAAAAGATTTTTTATGTATATAATTTCAACAGAAATATACCGTTGCAGAACCGCAATCTCTGTAAGAAAACTGGAGGGCTTCATCTTGATGCACATTACTTCCCTGACCGATGGTCTGGAGATTTTTAAGGCGCTTGGTTCCGATGTCCGCATCGAAATCTTAAACATTCTTATGGAAAACAATCATATGAGTATGAATGAACTTGCTGCCCGCCTGAACATCACCAACGGCGCTCTGACAAGCCATATCAAAAAGCTGGAAAGCTGTGGTCTCATCTCCACTTCCAGTGAATCTGCAGGACACGGCAATCATAAACTCTGTTCCGTTCATTTGGATAAGATTCTGATTGACTTGGAAAAACAGGAAGATATCCTTAACGTATATAATACCAGTATAAAAGTGGGCCATTATTCGGCGTGTCACATCTGTCCCACCTGCGGTCTCGCCTCTGACAAGGCACTGATCGGTGAAGTGGATGACCCCCGTTATTTTAATCATCCGGACCGCTACAATGCCGATATTCTCTGGTTCACCAAAGGGTTTGTGGAATACAACATTCCCAACTTTATCCCCGGTTTTCAGAAAATCACACAAATCACGATTTCTGCAGAATTAAGTTCAGAGGCGCCGGGCACCAACAACATATGGCCCTCCGACATTTCCTTCTACCTAAATGATGTTTGTCTGGGCAATTGGATGTCTCCCGGAGATTTCGGGGATACCCGCGGGCTGCTCACCCCGGACTGGTGGTTCCCCAACTGGAACCAATACGGCCTCTTAAAACTGTTGGTCATCAACCGGGAAGGCACTTTCATTGACGGTCTGCAGATTTCCGATGTGACCATTGACAGCTTTAAGCTGGATTTTCGCAGCAGTCTGCGCCTGCGCCTGGCGGTGGAGGACAATGCCAGGTATATTGGCGGCCTCACAATCTTCGGCAAGAGCTTCGGCAACTATGGACAGGATATCAAAGTCAATATCCACTATGGTCCCATAGACGAGGCTATTCGCTGATTGCAATATCAATTCTGCGCAGCTTTTCCATAAGAACTTCCTCCTCTGTAGGCAAGTCTTCCGAAGCCTCAATCTGCCTGCGCACCTGCCACATCTGCTGATCAATAGAGGCAATCTGCTCCGCGCAGTCCGTCAGCTGCTTCACAATCTGCATTTGATTGTCCACTTCCTGCTTATACTTAAGCTGATGTTCCAGACTGGCCCAAAAATCCATGGCTATGGTGCGTATCTGCACTTCCACCGCCATATCCGCCGTCTGATCGGAAAAGAATACGGGAACGCTCACGATCATATGATAACTCCTGTAACCATTCGGTTTGGGATGCTTGATATAATCTTTCTCTTTGATGACCGTGATATCATCCTGCTTGGCCAACGCCTGTGCCAGCCCATAAATATCATCTACATAAGAGCAGACCACCCGGATACCCGCCACATCATAAAGGCTGCTTTCCACGTTTTCTACAGTAAAATCAAGACCTTTGCGGTTTAATTTCTCCATAATACTGGCACTGCTCTTCAAACGGGAACTGATAGAAGTGATGGGATTTCTACGATACCGCACATTAAACTCTGAATTCAACACATCAAACTTTGTCCGTACCTCTTTAATGGCGCAGCTGTAACGCATACGCATTTCTTTATAATCCACCATCGTTCCGGCTAATTTTCTTCGCTGGTCATAGATTGCCTTGTCCACCTTGGGTATCATCATCACCTGTGTATCCTCGGAACCACTGCTCATCTCGTTCAATGGAAAAAAGGGATTTCCACTCATTTTATCTTGTATCCTCCATTCAATAACAACCGATTTGTTATTTTGCTTTCCTAATTATTTTTCTATCATCATATACCTTTGCTGTATGGAAAACAATGAATGGTTTATAAAAATTATATGAAAACTCAGTGTGAATTCCCGCTCTCCCATTCCTGCCGGGGAATGGCCGTCACGCTCTGTTTCCCGAAGAATTCCTTCACCTTCTGATTCGTCCAGGCATCCGGATTCCCTGTCACAGGCATATGCATAAGGGGCCCCTGCCAGTCATTGATTGAGGGAAGCACCACCTCGTCTACCGTATCATCCGTCAATAGTTGGGTAAATTGATCCATCTGCGCCTTATAATCATCCGCCTGTCCCGTCAAGATGTATTCCAAACACATGTAATCTGTGGACTGTCTGATATGGCTGCGTCCAAGCGCCGCTATCACAAGAGCCGCCACAATACCGGCAGCATATAAATATCGAATATTATTTTTGTTCCTTTCCCTGTGGGATGTATATTTGCCCGCAGCCCATCCCACACCATACAATATACTGCTAAACATCATAAGTACAGATACCCAGTAAATAGTATTGGGCACACCGCCCGACACCTCCACACCGGCAAAGATTCCCGGCCAGTACATAGCGCAATATGTACCAAAAAAATAGAAAATAACAACGCCAGGCAGGGGAAACCGCAAAGATTCCCCTTCATGTCTCTCCCGGAATATGTCCCACACAATCACCGCAAGAATCACCATAGCCGCCAATGTCAATGGATGATGCCTGATTGCCGTAAGTATGCTCTCGGCGCCTGCCCGAAAGGACTCTATCACTGCCCACAGCATACGCCCCGCCGTAATCTCATAAGTCTCTCCGCCGCGCCTTTCATTGCCCGGCGCCAATGCACTGATGAGAAGACCGATCATTTCCAACACTAGGGGAATTCCCATCCACAACACTTTCCTGCTCTTTTGATAAAAAAAGATTCCCAGAAAGAGAAACCCCAAGCATCCAAAAATGGCCGCCAGATAATTGGTGCCGCCAAGCAACGTCATCCACACTGCCGCCCCCACTATATTTCGTATCTGAAAAGTCTGCACAAAACGCATAAAGCATACAATGGCAAACAGTGCCATCGCAAAGGGAACCGTATAATGGGCCGTCCCATTATACCAAAAAATGGACGATTTCTTACTGGGCGCAAATTGTATCAGCAGAAAAAGCACTATGATGTCAACCAAAAGAAAGTCCTGCAAAGCCATATGGAAAAAGCGCACCGTCACCTGATAGAGAAAGCTGGATACACTTCCTATCAGCAGTCCCAGCATAATATAAGGTACAATCCAGTACATTTCGAAGGAAAACACCTCTGGCTGTAAAGTAAACAGGAAAATAGAAAACCAGGTTCCCTGCCAGCTGCCATAATAATTTCTTACTGTCAAAACAGCTGCCTGAAACACCTGATAAAGCGAATGTGTCTCCATCCATGCCCGGTGCGTCAAAAGTCCATAGCCCCAGTCGTCTCCGGAGGCCCGGTCTATGCCTGCCAAATACAAAATGGGCAACAGGCTCAGCAGAAATACCACCCCCGCCAAATAGGTTAGATATTTTCTGTCTGCATTGTTCTTGTTCATGGATACCTCCTCTTAAACTGTCTATTCCAGCCACATAGACTCAAAGGCCACCGACAGTATGCGTTTATCCGTATTGTTTCTGTCAAGTTGATTGGGTGTCACTGCATTGGGGAAGACCATGCGGATAATCAGCTCATCGCCTGTCAACGTCTCCTCTGGTATGGTAAATGTCATGTCTTTTCCAATCTCCTGGGCTGTACAGATGATATCTGTAACCTTATTCCCATTGGCATAAACCCGTATTTTCTGGGCTTCGTGATAAAGTCCCGCATATTGGAAATGGAAGCTGATATCCCTTTTCTCATACCCATCCAGAACAAAGCACATGCTCAGTTCATTGCTGGCAATGGCTGTGCCATTTTCCTGATACAAACGATACGTTAACTGCTTCGCATACGCATTATCCTCATCAAAGGCAATGATATCTCCCATCTGATACGAAATACGGTTGATCTCATTGGGATGAAAAATCTCATACTTCTCGTCGCCGGCCTTGCCATATATGATAAATCTGCTGTAATCCATGGCTTTGTCTACATCTTTGTATAATGACAGTCTGGCGCGTACAGACCTTTGAATGGTGTGAAGCCGCTCTACATCACTTTCTTCCACAATATCATACATGGAAGGTCCATAGGCCGTATAGTCCTCCAGAAAAGACTCCGCAATGGACGAAAACAGATTTCTGAAATGAACAGGTGCCGAATTATGTGCAAGAGCGTGCGTTTCGTAAGGCCGCTTTATCAAGATTGCTGGATTTGCCTCAATATTGTTGTCATCATGTCGTCCATGGTCGCCCAAAATAATAATGGTACTGTTGTCATAGACGCCCTTTTTCTTCATTTCATCTATATATTCCGCTAAAATCTTCATATTGCCCTGTAAAATCTGCTGTTCGGTAATAAATGCCTCCCCTTCTTCTACGCGTTCAATATTCTCATTCATTAAATACGGCTTGTGTACCCCTTCTAAATGATACAAGCGGAAACTCTTCTCATAATCATCCTTAAGCCCCTTGGCCGCCTTAAAATCCTGATAAAACTGCACATCATCGCACACATAGCCTGCATCAGAGGATGATATGGTGCCTAACATTGTATTTTCAGGCAGCCAGAAATAAGGTTTTATAAGCTGCGGCATCAAATAGAAATTCACCAGTTTATATAACTGTGTACCGAAAACGGGATAATCATAAATCCAGCTGTCTCCCGTAACCGTATAATTATCGGCAACACCCTCCGGCAGCTTTGAAAGATAACGGGCGGTTGTATAAAACCGGACATCGTACCCTTTCTCATGAAGATCCTTATACAATTCTGTTTCTTCCCAGATTTCCTGGGTATACGCATCCATCGGCTGCATGGGGTCATACTCGACTCCCGTCATGAGAAGGGGCAGAGCCACACGGGTTGACGCGCCGCCCGACACCGCATTGTCAAAGAACGTAAAATCATCCAGAAAGTTATCTGTGTAGGCATCTGAATTCAAATATTCTTCCATGGATGAGGACTGTAAGGTGTCTACCAAAAATAGGATGATATTTTCCTTGGAACCGACTGCAAACTCCCCTTCTTTGGAATAACCGTAATTCACGTAACTTTGCAGTCTGGTGGTGAGCAAAAGCACCACCAGTGTCACCATCTGTACCGCACTGAGAAAATAGGAAATATATTTCATTCCTTTCTCTGTCTTCTCTTTCCATAAAGATGACAACACGAAACACGCCGTCATACACAAAAACCAAAAAGCCGTACTGATCAGATTCTCTTCTTGATAAGAAGCCCAATCTATTTCTGTTCCATCTAAGGCAGGGAAAACAGGGTTTAAAAAATTCCCCTGTACATAAGCACACAGGGCAATACCAAAGACAAACGCTGTGCAAATATGCAATGTCTTTTTATCTGCAAGGCATACTGCCGCCACATTTAAAAACAGGGCCAGAAGCAATGCCGCCAGCAGTATGACGGGTAAAATCTTGGCATACTGGATGGAAAACTCGTCTATATTTTCCAAAAACAGAGAACTGGGCGCAAAAACTGCATAGGTAATAACTAAAAATAAAGCTTCCGGAAAGAGCCTCTTCATCATCTTCCTGCAGTCAGACAGATGAAACCTGCTAAAGTTTCTGAGGATTCTGGCTGTCAGAACAGTTAAGATGATTTCCAGCACAATCCATTTGATCTTGAATCTGTTACTCATTTCTAAAAGGTTAAACTTATCCATGCCAATGAACTTTAAGCCGACAAAAATCAACCCATTTATAAAAACAGTGTAAAACAATACATAGGCCAATACTTTTCGCCAATTTCCTGACAGTTGTCCATGTCCTTTACGATAAACCACTGTTGCCAAGATACCGGGTAAAACGACAATGATAAATTCTAACATTACTTCTTTAACTCCTTAAACTAGTCTATCCTGTAGCTGTCCATAAATCTCACCAAGCCTCTGCTCTGTCAGATCAACCTCGTTGAGAATCGTATAACGGTCCTTTCTGGTATCTGCGGCACGAAGCCAGGCATCGATAAAGATTTCTTTCGTAATGCCCCAGTTCATAGGGCGTAAATCCATGCCATAAGCCCTCACAATCTTCTCTAAGCGCTCCACATCCTGTCCCTGCAGGCGGCTGCTCACAAGACTTCCCATAGCTGTTGCCATGCCATGAGATATCTTTATTTCCTTATAATTTTCCTCCAGGGAATGGCAAAAGAGATGTTCCGACCCGCTGCTGGGTCTGGAATTACCGGCAATCTCCATGGCCAGTCCGCCAAGCACCAGAGATTGCGTCAAAATTTTAATAAATTCTTTACTTTTTAATGATTTTTCTTCATTGTAACACAGGGAAGTCAACGCCATATCCGAAAGCAGATAGGAAAAGTCGTCTACCCTGTCTTTTCTGTGGGCCGCATCCAATTTCCAGTCGTAGAGGGCCGTATACTTACTGATAGTATCTCCGATTCCCGACTGTAAATGCATGATGGGCGCACCCATGATCACATTCACATCCACCACGATTCCCGTAGGAATCTTACACTTCAGCGTCTTTCTGGCGTCACCCACCGTACCAAGGACTGACACCGGAGAGGCCAGACTATCATTACTCAAAGTCGTAGGCACACAAATATAGGGAATTTTCCCCACGAACCCCGCATACTTGGCCACATCCAGCACTTTGCCGCCGCCTACGCCTATGATCACCTCACAGTCATTCATACAGATATATTTCGCCAGTTCCATGGCCTCGTCAAAGCTGTTTTCCTCTAGCAGATAGGTCTCACTGCGCGGCAGGTCCCGTTTCATCTCTTCCAGATAATCCTGCATAATCTTCACCAAAGCCGGTTCTGTGGCAATCAAAACCTTTTTCTCTTCAATCTCCGGAATACAATCCGCAAGAATCTCATTTAATCTCTCACAGGCCCCCTCCTCTATCACAAGACAGTAGGGTAAATGAAACTGGTTCACCATTCTATACTCCTCTCCTCCTCTGCAAAATATCCATTTTAAAAAAACATACCTGCTGCGTGATAACAGATACAGGCTGCAAGCCACGCTACCATACACTGCATACACACGATTCCGATGGTCTTCCAAACAGATCCCATCTCTCTCCTAATCGTAGCCACCGCCGCCACACAGGGCGTATAGAGCAGTGTGAACACCAGAAAACTCATGGCGGAAAGCGGGGTAAAAATACTTCCAAGTGTCACATCCAGATTGGTCATAGAAGAACCTGTCAGAACGCCCAGTGTACTGACTACAGCCTCCTTCGCCGTAAAACCGCTAATCAGCGCCGTGGCCGCCCGCCAGTCATTAAAGCCAAGGGGTGCAAATAGGGGCGCAATCAACTTACCCACCATTGCAAGCAGGCTTTCTCCGGAATCCGTCACCACATTGAGCCTGCTGTCAAAGGTCTGTAAAAACCAGATCAACAGCGTGGCGATGAAGATAATCGTAAATGCCCGCTGGACAAAATCCTTCGCCTTATCCCACATCAAAAGCAAGACACTTTTGACAGAAGGGAACCGGTAATTGGGCAGTTCCATCATAAAAGGCATGGGTTTGCCGTGAAATACGGTCCTTTTGAGAACCAGCGCACACACAAGCCCCACCAGAATACCAAACACATACAGTCCCATCATAACAAGCGCCGCATATTCCCTGAAAAAGGCCGCTGCAAACAAGGCATAGATCGGAATCTTGGCAGAACAGCTGATAAAGGGTATCAAAAGAATCGTCATTTTCTTATCCCGTTCAGAAGATAATGTCCTGGTAGACATCACCGCCGGGACACTACATCCAAACCCAATGAGCATAGACACAAAACTTTTACCGGACAATCCAATCTTTCGAAACGGTCTGTCCATCACAAAAGCAATCCGCGCCATATATCCCGAATCTTCCAGAATAGATAAAAAGAAAAACAGTACCACAATGATGGGCAGGAAACTCAGCACGCTTCCCACGCCTGTAAAGATACCGTCAATCACCAGACTCTCCACCACCGGATTGATTCCATAATTCACAAGCGCCCGTTCCACTACACCTGAAAGAGCATCGATACCCATACTCATCAGATCGCTCAATGCCTGTCCGATCACACCAAAGGTCATAAAAAACACCACCACCATGATCAGCACAAACACCGGTATGGCCAGATATTTATGGGTGAGGATGCTGTCAATCTTAAGGCTCCTGATATGTTCCCTGCTCTCCTTACATTTAATGACTGCCTGGTTGCAGACCCGTTCGATAAAGGCGTAACGCATATCCGCCAGGGCCGCATTACGGTCCATCTGGCTGTCCTGCTCCATCTCCACAATACTATGCTCCATCAGCTCTAACTCATTGTCAGAAAGTGCAAGACGCCTTATGATGTCCTGATCTCCCTCCACAATCTTTGTGGCCGCAAATCTGGGGGACATGCCAATCCGTTCTGCATGGTCCTCCACCTGATGACTGACCGCATGGATACAGCGGTGTACCGGCCCTTTCTCACAAAAGTCCGTCACCTTGGGATAAATGCGCCTGGACGATACCTCCCTGATGGCGGCAATCAAGTCTTCCACACCCTCGTTCTTCACTGCACTGATGGCAACCACCGGGATTCCCAGCGCCTCTTCCATCCTGGCAATATCGATGGTGCCGCCGTTTCCACGCACTTCATCCATCATATTGAGAGCCAGCACCATGGGAATATGCAATTCCAAAAGCTGCAGTGTAAGATAGAGATTTCGCTCAATATTGGTAGCATCTACAATATTAATGATGCCATCCGGCTTTTCCTGTAAAATAAAGCTGCGGGTCACAATCTCCTCATTGGTATAGGGTCTGATGGAATAAATTCCGGGCAGATCGACCACTGCATTGCCTTTCTCTCCCCGAATCTCGCCCATCTTGGAATCCACCGTCACCCCCGGGAAGTTCCCCACATGCTGATTGGACCCTGTAAGCTGATTAAATAATGTGGTCTTACCACAATTCTGATTTCCTGCCAGCGCGTATATCATGGCTGTTTAACCTTCTTCCGTTGCTTTATTGATATCCACCACTTCAATCTTTCCCGCATCTTCCTTGCGTATCGTCAGCTCATAACCCCGTAAATGAATCTCTATAGGGTCACCCATGGGAGCCACCTTCTGTATCCGGACCACCGTCCTGGGAATCAGCCCCATGTCCAAAAGCCTGCAGCGCAGTTCCCCCTCGCCGCCCACCTTGGTAATCTGAACCTCTCTGCCGATTTCTATCTGATCTAACGTCATGTCCTCACATCTCCCGTCTTATATTCCCCCGCATATGCCCATGTCTAGGAATCTGCAGGCCTACTCAGCAAACACATGCTTAAAAGCATTGTAAGTGCGCCGCATTCCTTCTTCAAAATCCGTATACACTAGACCAAGTTCCACCTTACACTTCCCATTATCGCAAAGTTCCGTCTCCGCCTTCACCGCCGGAAAAGGCACCGGCACTCCCTGGGCCGCAGCCTGCGCCAGCGTGATCGGCACCTGCGTAAGGTTCTCGCTCACGTCCGAATCTGCCACTGTCTGCAGCATGTGAAAGAAGCTGTCATACGTCAGGTTCTGATCCTGGCACAGATTATAAGCCTGTCCATAAGCCTTCTCGTTCCCCAGGCACTTAAGCACTGCCCGAGCCGCATCCTTCACATAGACAAATTGAAATGTGCCGTCTGCATCCGTAAAATGAGGCAGGGCATGATTGTGTAACATCATCTGGATATAGACAGACTCTCTGGGCGCATAATTATAGGGCCCATACAAAATGGCCGGCCGCAGCACCGTATACGGAATTCCCCTTACACTGCAAACCTTTCTAAGCTCTGCCTCCAGGGCTGTCTTTCCTGCAATATAGGCCCCTGCCTCCCCCGGCAGTTTCCTTTGCTCCAAAGGCGCGTCCTCTCTCTTCACCACACCGCTTCCCCGTTCGTAGACATCCACCGTGCTGATCAGAATGTACTGCCCGATTCTGCCAGGCAGACTCTCGATCATTCCCTGTACGTCTCCCGCCTCATAAGCACAGAAATCTACCACCGCATCATAGCCGCCACAAGAGGCCGCCGCCTTTTTGTCATGCCTGTCTCCCGTAATCTGTTTTACCCCGAAATCCGCCATGGAATAGGTGCCTCTGTTCCACACCGTAATCTCATGCTCTTTTGCCGCCTCCATGACAAACACTCTGCCGTAGAAATAACTGCCGCCGATCACCAATACTTTCATCGCTGCCTCCCTGTCAAAACACCCTGCCCCGCTATGGCGCGCCTTTTGCCCAAGACCATTTACTCTAATTTTATCACGACCACATCCTCCACCCTCTGCACATATCCTTTCTGGGGATAGGAGGGCATCCTTTGTACCTCTTGCGCCCCGCGGATTTGTCCGTCAAAGACCACCTTTACATCCCGAAGCATCACATAATCGAAATATGCCTGATATGTTTCCTCATAGGTGATTGCAGAAGATTTATTACAGCCGGAAATGCCTTTGATGCGCTCTGTTCCCGGCACCTCCTGTAAAAGATTGGACAGCTGGCCTACAAACGTAACCCCTGTCTTTCCTGGTTCATAACCCTCTGTCTGCTCAACCTCCGCCATAATCTCTGTCATCAAAGACAATGTGGCCTTGCTCTCAACCTCTTTTTTCACATACACCGCATTATCCGTCTGTATATTCGCAAATACGATAAAAGAAAGGAAAAACAACACCAGGCCGCACAGCCCTGTGAAAGGCTTCTCCTTAGCTGTCCATTTTAGCAAAAGCAACGGAACCAGATACAAAAGCCAGACTGCATACACCATCAAGTCATGAACATCTGTGTTCAAAAGTCTCATCAAGTTAGCCGCAAAAGGCAGTGCTGTCACCAGCAAAATAAGCAAAAGCCACTCTCCCTTACCCAGAGAACGGTACTTTTTAATCAGGCAAACGACAAGGTATAAACAGAGTGCAAAGAGAATGCCGTTGACTGCCCAAATAACCGGATAAGGATATATGTTCTCATCCTTTGAAAAGAAATGTGTCATCTCCTCCTTGATGCAGTAACGCAGTCTTAGCCAAACAGGTTCCCTGTTATCCCACAGGTTCGTCACGCTGTCATAATAGCCTTCCGCCAGAGGCGTATCCATGAAGCTGCACATCACCTTCGTAAAAAGATAATAGACAATGCCGCCCGACAATAACATGCCCAGACTCGCCATACCGTCTTGAAACACTTTGGATGCCTTGCTATGTTCCAAAAGATTCTTGATGGAAAGCAATATGACTAACACAACCGTTACCGCAATATAGCACTGGTAGATAGACAGGGAGACAAGAACTGCAAGGCCTCCCAGTACAAGAAGTTTCCAGGAACGCTTTCTGGTATAACCATACCAGCATCCCACACTAACGACCGCAAGAAACATGGCGAACATATCTGCCGAAAGCCATGGTGTATAGGATGCAGTGACAGCTGTCACCGATAGATTAACCGTCATAATCCCGGCCGTCAGGAAACATTGCGCCCTGCTGGTTAACTCTAATAACTTACATACCAAAAATACCGCAAGTCCAATCCAGACAAACGCCGTTAAGCCCACACTCCATGGCATCAACAGGCCGGAAGCCGTCATCTCTCTGTACAAAGGCTCTAATACCCTGCCCAACCCGATCTGATGCTGATGTGCCGCTATACCGTCGTAAAAATCAAATAAAGCGTCGTGGCAGACATGAAGATTCAGGATTCCAAAACCATGGGCGCACAGCCCTGTCAGCACTGTAAACAGCAGGCTCCTTTGCAAAAGGAACTTGTCCTTCTTTCGAAATCCCATTTTCCAAAAAACGGCCTCTCCCGTTTTCGCATCTTCCTTACGCATAAAACACCCTTCTTTCGGCAGATGCTTATGCCCTGCCACTATTCATACCCTACACAAATGGATTAAAATACCGGCTTCCATCCCAGAAAGTCACCACCAAGTCCACCACCAGGACTGCCAGCACAAATCCAATTGTCAGCCAGTCATTTTTCTGTAATCTGCGCTGTACATACCAGGTGCGTTTTTTCTCTTTGCCAAATCCCCGCAGTTCCATGGCATTGCTGACCGTCTCAATTCTATTTAAACTGGACATTACCAAGGGAAGAAGAATTGCCACCGAGTTTTTCAGTCTGGTCAAAAATTTGTCCTTACTGGAAAGGTCAATGCCTCTGGCCTGCTGTGCCTGACTGATATTTTGATATTCTCTCTGTACATCCGGTATGTATCGAAGCGCCAGACTCACTGCATACCCGGCCCGGTAACTCACCCCTATCATCGCCAGGGACGCTGCAAATTCACTGGGATCCGTACAGGCAATGAAGAGAAGCGCCACCGGCACCACACAGATCACTTTCATGGTCATGTTCAAATGATAGAACAATTGCTGGGCCGTAATTGTATAAGGCCCTGCGATGGTCAAGAGCACATCCCTGCTCTCGTACAATTCCACCCCATATTCCGGAGCAAACAAATACACAAATAAATTATTGAGCACCAAAAAAACCGCCGCCAGACCCAGAACAATACTGATATCCCGCACCCGGATTTTACTGATCTTAAAGATGACCACGCTGATGATCAACATGCCCAATAAAATTCTTGTGTCATAGGTCACCATGGACGCAACGCTCCATGTGATAAAAAAAATCAGTTTCGTGGTTCCTGTCAGTTCATGTACCGGGCTTTTGCGTTTTATATAACTTAAAATAGCAACCTTTGCCATCTCATCCTCCGCCTTATCTTCCTAAATGCTCCTTTTCCTTCTCATATCTGATAAACCGCTCCGTAAAGCGCTGTGGATTGTCTATGCCGCACTTCATGCTCAGCGTATACAGGCTCGTCTCTTTCAAGTTGGCCTTCTTTACCAGCGCCGGGTCATTGAGCACATGGGCCGCCGTGGTATCCGCAAGAAGTTCTCCCTCACTGAATACGATTGCCCTGGGCGTATACTCTAACATCAGGTGCATGTCGTGGGTAATCATGAGGATTGTAAATCCTTGTTTGTTTAAGGACTTTAAAAACTCCATAATTTCTGTGTAATGATGATAATCCTGACCCGCAGTGGGTTCATCTAAAATAATCATCTGGGGGGCGCTGCACTAAAATGCCGGCGATGGTTACCCTCTTTTTCTGTCCAAAAGAAAGCGCCGATACCGGCCATTTGCGAAAAGGGTAAAGACCGCATATCTTCAAGGTCTCCTCCACCCGTTCCTTTCTCTCTTCCGCAGTCATATTACCGGAAAGAAGAGCCATCTCCACCTCATCCCAGATCATGGGTTTGGATATCATCTGGTTGGGATTTTGCATCACATAGCCAATCCTTTTGGCACGCTCTTTGATGGTATCTGTCAAAATATCCCTGCCCTCCAGATAAATCCCTCCTGCGGTGGGTTTCTCAAACCCGCAGATCAGCTTCGCCAGTGTACTTTTTCCGGCGCCGTTTCGTCCCACAATACTGACCATCTCTCCCTGATTGATGGTAAAACTCACGTCCCGCAGGTTCATGGTCTCTGGGGTGTAGCCAAAGCTTACATGATCTACTTTTAATAACTGTGCCACTTCTTTTTGTGCTTCCCCGCTTCCCGAATCGTCCTGATACCATTCCCGCACCATCTTTGTCTGGGTATCGGAAAGCTTTAAACTATCCACATGCTGGGGTTCTAACTCTTGGGTAATGGGAATTCCCGCATAGCGCAGAGCCGTCAAATACAGCGGTTCCCTGATACCGTGCTCCAAGAGGATATTTCCGGACAGAAAGGCTTTCGTGGGCATGTCCACCACAATATTTCCCTCATCCATCAGCACGATGCGGTCAACTTTCTTCCATAGAACATCCTCCAGGCGGTGTTCGATGATAATGACTGCCGCACCGGTACGCTCCTGCACCATATCAATCAACTCTATGGTGGTCCGGCCTGCCGCCGGATCTAAGTTTGCCAGCGGCTCATCAAACAAGAGTACCTTCACCTCGTCCACCATCACGCCTGCCAGGCTGACCCGCTGCTTTTGTCCGCCGGAAAGCTCATGGGGCGCATACTGCAGATGATGGTCGATATCCACCAGCTTCGCCACCTCGTCCACAATCTTTTTCATCTTGTCCTGGGCAACACAGCTGTTTTCCAGCGCAAAGGCGATATCCTCTCCCACTGTCAGTCCGATAAACTGTCCATCCGTATCCTGCAGTACCGTCCCCACCGTATGACTCAGTTCGAAAATACTGCTCTTCTTAGGCTCTCTGCCTCCTACCGTGAGTTTTCCCGTACTCTCTCCCGGATATGCGAAGGGAATCAGACCGTTGATACAGCTTCCGATGGTACTCTTGCCGCTTCCCGAAGCTCCCGCAATCAACACCTTTTCCCCGGGATAAATGTCCAGATTGATATGATACAGCGTAGGCTTTGACTGCGCCGTATATTGAAATCCATAATCTTGAAAAGAAATGATGGCTTCCCTCATGCCGTTTCTCCTTTTGTCGCAAAACAACGAATGCCAAGCTTTGCCAGATATCCTTATGTGAAAAAGATAAGCAGGTCCGGAAAGCCTCCGCCTCCTGAACCTGCTCACCGTTTTTTCTTAATCTTCCTTCGTCAAAGAACCTTTCTTCACTACCGTTTTTGCATAGCCAAGCAGCAAAAGCGTACCCACTACTCCGGTCGTAATGATATTTGCCACCGCTGCCAAAAGTCCCTGTGAAAAGAGTTTCTCGATAGGCTCTGCATAAATCAGGATGTCAAGAACAGGAGCCACCAGTCCCCAAGCCAACAAATGGGCGATAACCTGTGCCACATTAAAATGGATGAGCTGCTTCGTTCCCACACCTTCCTCCACATTCAACTTCATCGTCGCAAGGCCGATTACCAGCCCCACAAACGCAGACGCAATAATCCAGCTCCACCAGGGGCCATAGCTTGTCGCATCAATCAGTGTATGACCGATAAATCCGATCAATAACCCTGCGATTGGTCCAAACAAAGTCGCAAACACTGCTTCCACCGCATACTGTAAACTGATGTATGTATTGGGCACCGGTGTGGGGATAGATACTTTACCCAGCACAAAAAACAATGCTGCGCCAATACCGATGGCAACGACGCTCTTTACTGATAACTTTTTCATAGCTTAATCCTCCTCATATGTTGATGGTTTAAAATCCATTCCTATTATAGCCTGTCAAATCTTAACATGTCAACCGGGATTGCAAGGTTCCCTATTCTCTCTGCACAAGGCTTTTTCCTTTCCCGGCGGAAATTACACCAGATACTTCTAGTTCTTAAAGCTGTGAATAGGCGCCGGAATCCGTCCGCCCCTATTTACAAAGGCTTCACAGGAAAAAGGATTTACCGGCATAATCGGCGCATAACCGAACAGGCCGCCAAACTCCACCTTTTCTCCCACTCCCTTGCCGATTGCCGGAATGATACGCACCGCCGTGGTCTTTTGGTTAACCATGCCGATGGCCATCTCGTCCGCAATGATTCCCGCGATGGTGGTATTCTCCGTGTCTCCCGGAATGGCAATCATGTCAAGTCCCACGGAACACACACAGGTCATAGCCTCCAGTTTTTCCAAGGTGAGGGCCCCCGCCGTGACAGCATCGATCATGCCCTGATCTTCGCTGACGGGAATAAAAGCGCCGCTTAAGCCGCCCACATAGGAGGATGCCATGACACCGCCCTTTTTCACCTGATCGTTTAAGAGCGCCAGGGCCGCCGTAGTACCGGGCGCTCCGGCATACTCCAAGCCAATCTCACATAAAATATCCGCCACGCTGTCCCCAATCGCCGGTGTGGGCGCCAGAGACAAATCTACGATGCCAAAGGGAATGCCCAGCATACGGGAAGCCTCCTGTGCCACTAACTGCCCCACTCTGGTGACCTTGAAAGCCGTTTTCTTGATGGTCTCACAGAGGACTTCGAAATTCTCTCCCCGCACTCTGGTAAGCGCCGTCTTGACCACCCCCGGTCCGCTGACGCCCACATTGATCACCGCATCCGCCTCCGTCACCCCATGAAAAGCGCCCGCCATAAAGGGATTATCATCCGGCGCATTGCAGAACACCACCAGTTTCATGCAGTCGGCGCTGTCTTTGTCCTGGCTAATCACGGCCGTCTCCTTGATGATATCCCCCATCAGGCGCACTGCGTCCATATTGATTCCTGTCTTCGTGGAACCCAGATTTACAGAGCTGCAGACTCTTTTTGTGCTATGCAGCGCTTCCGGAATGGAACGAATCAAAAGTTCATCGGCTTTCGTCATGCCTTTAGACACCAAGGCAGAGTAGCCGCCAATCAAATTGACGCCCACTGCCTGTGCCGCTCTATCCATGGTCTGCGCCAGTGTCACAAAATCCTCTTTGCTCTGACAAGCCGCACTGCCGATCAGTGCCATGGGAGTAACCGAAATCCTCTTATTGACAATCGGTATACCAAATTCTTTCTCGATCGCGTCTCCTGTCTTTACCAGGTCCCTGGCCACCGTGGTTATCTTGTGATAGACCTTTTCATTCACCTTCGAAAGATCTGCGTCAATACAATCTAAAAGGCTGATACCAAGTGTAATAGTCCGCACATCCAAATTCTCACGGGCTATCATCTCATTCGTCTCAGCCACTTCAAATAAATTAATCATCCTGCTCTCCATTCCTCCGCTAGATTCTGTGCATCTGGTCAAAGATTTCTTCCTTCTGGCATTTGATGACTACACCAATCTCCTCCCCCAGCTTCGCAAGCTCATCCACGATCACACCGAAATCTTTCTTGGTCAAATTCATATCCACAATCATCATCATATTAAAAAAACCCTGTACGATTGTCTGGGAAATATCCAGAATATTAATCTGGTTGTCCGCCAGATAGGTGCACACCCTGGCAATAATCCCTACTGTATCCTTACCCACTACCGTGATAATTGTCTTCTTCATCTTCTCCTCCAATTATGTTTGCTTCAAATCTCTATGACATCCGACACATCGCTGCGCTTCGCCACATACACCGGAAAATCACTGCCGCTGTACTTAGTATCGGACATTGTCACTTCCACTCTGACCGACTCATAGGCAAGCTCCGGCAGATTGTTCTCCTTACTCAGATGGCCCAGCACGATGGCCTGCATCTTGTCATGTAAGAGCCTGCTTAAGAGCTTTCCTGCCGTCTCGTTGGACAGATGGCCCCGCTCTCCCAATATCCGCCGTTTCAAATAATATGGATAGGGCCCTGCCTCTAACATATGCACATCATGATTTGCTTCCAGATATAAAAGGTCTAACCCTCTCAAGCACTCCACCGTATAATCATTATAACAGCCAAGGTCGGTGATAATTCCTATTTTCTGCCCGTCATGGCTGATTCGGTATGCCACCGGGTCAGCGGCATCGTGGGAGGTCCGCATGGGGTACAGCGACAGGTCCTTAATGATACAGCGCTCGTCCGGCCTGATAATCTGAAACAGTTCCTCATCTATCTTTCCCAGAGAAGCCGTCTTTTTAATCGCCTCCACCGTACCTTTCGTGGCATAAATCGGCAGACCATACTTTCTGGCAAGTACCCCCAGACCGCTTATATGGTCGGCATGTTCATGGGTAATACAGATGGCATCAATATCCGTCATCTGCAGTCCCAGTTCCCGAAGACCTGCCTGTGTCCTTTTCCCACTGATTCCTACATCCATCAACAGATGTGTGGTATCGCTTCCCACATAAACGCAGTTGCCGCTGCTGCCGCTGGCAATACTACATAGTCTCATAATTATGTAAACCTATTCTTTCTATCAATCCTTCCAATAAATCTCAATCACATCGCCGCTTTTAATCTTCTCCATATACTGCGCATCTCTGCCGTTTAAGGTAGTCACGATGCCGCTTCCCTGGGGCTTGGACAGATCGAAATCAATATATTCAAATACATCCACAAAGATATAGCTCTTCTTGCCTGACAAGCGTATCTGCTCCTGATTCACCATCACCTGAATCGTCACAGGTGCGCCCTTACTCAACATGGCCTCTTTCCGTTTGGCCTCTTCCTCTCTGGCCTTTGCCGCTGCCTCTTCCTTAGCCCTGGCCTCTGCCTCGGCCCGTTTAATACCAGGCCCCATCACAATTCTGGCGCCGCTTCGCTGCTTTCCGGACTCTGGCGCAGACACTGTCTGGGACTGTTTCTTTCTATTTTCTTCCTCTACATCCTGTTCCTTGGCCTTTTCTAACGCCCCGTCATCCGCCTCTTCCTCGGCCGCCGTCTGGACCGCTTTGACCGCCGCCGCTGTAAATCCTGCCGTTCCGGCTGCGGAAGTCTCGGTTCTGTTTCTCTTCTCAACAACAGGCTCTTTGGGCTCATAGATTTCCACATCTGATAACTGCAGTTCTTCCATGGTCCAGATTACCGAGAAGTTCTCATACACTTTCGTATCCATATCCGCAATCTTATTGTTGACATAGATATTCATCGCCCAGTCAATGACCACATCCATAAACTCTGCGATCTGACGGACCGTATAATATCCAAGGATCTCAATCTCATCGTTTTCCTGAATACTATAATAGCCGGACTGCAGTTTTCCATTGACACTGGCAAACTTAGGCAGATCAATCTTCTTTCCGTTGACCTCTACCCACATTTTGGCGCCAAACTCTGGCAGCTGGCTGATCTCCATCTGCGCCGCCCCGCCGGCCGTGGATTCGATGACCTTAATCTGATCGTTGGCCCTGACCTGGGTATAAATATCCGCCTCATTGCCATTGACTGTGATAATCGCCGCCTCGCCAAAGTCTCCCCTGGCAATACGAGGTTTGCCATTGACCGTAAAGTTAAGTTCTTTTCCCCGTTTCGGGAAAAGTCCCTCGCTGGCAAATTCAGCCTGCATGGCCGCATCCACCACCGCCACTTTATTATTATCATAAATCTTCACTCTCTGCTCATTGAAATAGACAAAGATAAAGTTATTACTCTGCTCATAAAAGCTCAGGCAGATACCGATGGGCGTCACCATCAGGGAGTCCCTTCTGGCATTCTCATCCACAAATTCGATATTCTGCATGACCTCTTCGCCGCGCACGGCAACTCTTTCTTTCTGGATATCCAGTTTCTCTGCAAGGGCCTGTGTATATCCCGGTAGTTTACCGCCCCCGCCTACCACGAATACGGCACTGACGGACTTATCCCCGTTCAACTCCTTGATCTTATCTGCCACCTGGCTTGTCATGGTATCGATCACTTCCCCAGTTACCTGCTCTACTTCTTCCTTGGTAATGGTCTGCGTAAGACCCATGATATCCTTATACTCGATTACATCCTTGATGCCCGTATCTCTCTTAATCTGTTCCGCCGTTCTAAAATCTACCAGGCAGTGCCTTGCCAGTACCTCCGTCAGACTGTCACCGGCGATGGGAATCATGCCGTAGGCAATGATACTGCCGTCCCTGGTGACTGAGATATCGGAAGTGCCTGCCCCCACATCCACCAGGGCGATATTCAACATACGGTACATTTCCGGAATCGCCACCTGAATTGCCGCAATAGGCTCCAGCGTAAGATTCACCACCTCAAGCCCGGCCACGCCCACCGCTTTATACAGGCCGTCCACCACATCCTCCGGCAGGAAAGTTGCAATGATATCCGCCCCTATCGTCTTTGCCTTGTGTCCTTCCAGATTTCCAATCGTATAGCCGTTCATATAATAGCGCACAACAGAATATCCCACACAATAGAACTTCATGTCCAGCTCATTATTCTCAAGAAATTCCTGATAGGCTTTCTCCACGCCCATGGAATCCAGCGCATAAATATCTTCCCCTATGACCTCCCTGTCCGTCTCCAGATCCTGATCTACCCGCAGAGTCACTGTCCGCAGCACACGTCCTGCGGCGGCGATACACACATCCTTAAGGGGCCTGCCAATCCGATCTTCCAGTTCCGCCTTCACTTCACTGATGGTGCCTCCCACCTTATAGATATCATGAATCTGTCCGTCCAGCATGGAACGTGTGCCATGCTCCCTGATACTCTGTGCCACCACATGGAAGGTTTCTCCCACACGGTATCCTACTGTTCCTACGATGCTTCTTGTCCCGATATCCAGTCCAAACACAAGCTGTCCCGGGAATTTCATTGCTTCTGCCACTGGTATTCCCCCAATTCTTTCTCTATTTGTTGATAAACGCTTGTCAGCGTCCCGTTGTTCTCTATCACAACACTGCAGTGCTGATAAAACGCTTCCTCCGGAAGCTGTTTTGCCAAAATACTATCTATCTTCTCGTCCGAATATCCTCTTGCCTGTTTCAGCCTCTTTCTCCTGACTGACGCATCGGCATGAATATACCACAACGCATCCACCACAGCCCCATAGCCTTCCTCGATTAAAAGTGCTGCCTCTATAAAGAGATAATCGATTTCCTTTGCTGCCCGCTCTCTGGCAATCTGTTCCACAAGATATGCCTTCACCGCCGGATGCACAATGGCATTGACCTTCTTAAGCAGTGCTGCGTCGCTAAATATCTTCGCCGCCATCTTCTGTCTGTCAATCCGTCCCTCCGATGTCAGAATATCTGCCCCCAGCAAAGATATCAAGGGTTCAAAACATCTTCCTCCCGGCTCTTCAAGCTGATGCGCCGCTTTATCCGCCATGATGACACGGCAGTTATAGTGCTTCGACAAGAAGGCGAGCACCTCCGACTTTCCTGCGCCCACACCTCCCGTGATGCCGATGACTTTCATATCCTTCCCTCACTTCTGTACAGCTTTTCCTCTCCCATTGACAGCAGTCCGTGTCTTTGCGCGATATCACATATGCCGCCTACTTCGCCTCATACCAGTTATCGCCCGTATGCAGATCGATCTCTAACGTTACGGAAAGATTGGCCGCCTGCTGCATCTGCTCCGTGAGAATCTGCCGCACTTGTTCCTCCTCCCCGGCATAGGTCTCAATCAATAGTTCGTCATGTACCTGTAAAATAAGCCTGGATTTCAGATTTTCCTTATGCAGGTTCTCCCACACCCGAATCATGGCAATCTTCATGATGTCTGCCGCCGTACCCTGTATGGGTGAGTTCATGGCCACACGCTCCCCGAAAGAGCGCTGCATGAAATTGCTGGAAGACAGTTCCGGAATCGGACGTCTGCGCCCGTACATAGTAGTCACATAGCCCTGTTTCTTGGCCTTCTCCACCATTTCATCCAAAAATCTTTTTACCCCCGGATAGGTCTCAAAATACTGCTCAATATAGGCCGCCGCCTCTTTCTTCGAGATACTTAAGTCCTGACTCAGCCCAAAAGAACTGATACCATAAACAATACCGAAGTTGACTGCCTTGGCATTGCGCCTCTGCAAGTCGGTCACTTCCTCAAAGGGCGTATGGAACACCTTAGAAGCCGTAATCCGATGAATATCTTCCTCCATCTGATAAGCCTCGATCAGCTGTGCATCCTCCGACATATGGGCCAGTATCCTAAGTTCAATCTGAGAATAATCCGCATCCATGAACAGACACCCTTCCATGGGAACAAACACCTTTCTGATACGCCTGCCAAGTTCCATGCGCATGGGAATATTCTGCAGGTTAGGCTCCGTGGAACTGATGCGCCCGGTGGCTGTGATGGTCTGGTTAAAGGAAGAGTGGATTCTTCCCCCTTCGTCTATATAGGCCGCAAGACCTTCCGCGTAAGTGGACTTTAATTTTGTATATCCTCTGTATTCCAAAATATCCGAAACCACCGGATAATCTGGCGCCAGCTTCTCCAAAACATCCGCCGCCGTGGAATAACCAGTCTTGGTCTTTTTGCCGCCCTTAATCCCCATCTTCTCAAAGAGAACCTCCCCCAGCTGTTTGGGGGAATTGATATTAAATTCACAACCCGCCTGCTCATAGACAGCCTGCTCTAACTCTGCAATCCGGCCCGTCAGCGCCTCCCCATAAGCCTTCAGCTCATCCGGTTTCACCAACACACCATAACGCTCCATATCGTGCAGGACCCTTGTCAGAGGCATCTCAATCTCATACAGCAAAGACCGCATTCCCTGGGCCTCTAACTTCTCTAACAGAAGCGGCGCCGCCATCAGGCATACGTAAGCCTGAAAACAGGCATATTCCATAAACTCACGGCTCTTTAATGCATAGGTGTCGGCGTAGGATGCCTTACCGCAGACCTGCGTCCTGTCCGGAATCGTCAATCCCAGATATTCGCCCGCAATATCCTCCGGCGCATAGTCGTTCTTTAAGGGATTTAACAGATATGCCGCCACCAGAATATCGAAGTACCGCTCTTTTCTGTAAGGCGCAAGTACATCCTGTGCCCCGTCGGCATCCCGCCACATGCTCTGTTCGTCGTCCTCTTCTATCACATCATAACAGTTCTTACAGTCAAATATATTAAGTTTACATAACCCCTGTCGATTTAAGGCTGTCAGCTTACCCCGCAAATACTCTGCTGTCACAAGTCCCTGACAGGGAATAAATACCACATTCTTCTCTTCTGCAGCCAGCGCGATACCCATAAGGCTGTCCGGCTTTCTGCCGTCTTTAAAGACCGCAAGGCCAAATTCCGGCGCTTTTGTGGTCTCCTTCGCCTTCTGTCCGCAGGCTGCAAACAGCGCTTCCACTTCCTGCAGCTGTGTAAGTTCTCGAAAATATTCTGTCTGCCTGTTGGTGACTGTCACATCTTTCTCAAACCGGGATAACAGATTCTTAAATTCCAGCTGCTTACAAAGCACATAGGCTTCCTCCGTATAAAAGTTCCCTACTCTGGCCTGGTCAAAATCATATGCTATATCGGCATCCACATTGATCGTGGCCAGTGTCTTACTTAAATCAGCCAGATCTTTGTTGGCTGCGAGAGATTCCCGCACCGACTTCTTTGCAACATCTTCCAGATGTGCATAGATACTTTCCAAAGAACCGAAAGTCACCATCAGTTCCGTAGCCGTCTTCTCTCCCACTTTGGGCACGCCGGGAATATTATCCGCCGTATCCCCCATCAGCGCCTTTAAATCTATAAATTGTATCGGATTTACCTTATACTTCTCTTCCACGTCTTTGGCATAATAATCTTCCACCTCTGTGCGGCCGCCCTTCGTCTTCGGAATCCGAATCCTGATACGGTCCGTGGCCACCTGCAGAAGATCTCTGTCGCCGGATACTAAAGACACTTCCATGCCCAGTTTTTCCGCACGCTTTGCGATGGTGCCCAAAATATCATCCGCCTCAAGCCCTGCCTTCTCTACCACGCAGATGCCCATCGCCTCCAACATCTGCTTCATCACCGGCACCTGCTCATGCAATTCGCTCGGCATCGGCTTTCTTGTGCCCTTATATTCCTTAAAAATCTCATGTCTAAAAGTGGGGGCATGAACATCGAAAGCCACCGTCAGATAAGCCGGCTGCTCCTCCTCCAGAATCTTAAACATGATATTTAAGAAGCCATAGACCGCATTGGTATGAAGCCCCTGACTGTTTGTCAAATCCGGCACACCGTAAAAAGCCCTATTCAATATGCTGTGTCCGTCTATCAATACTATTTTTTCAGACATATACTCTTTGTGCCTTTCCCATTCTTCAAAAAATTCTGCTCACAAAACCTGCCGCTTTGTCTTTCTCCTTACAGGCGGAATATCACGCACAGCGCAATGACAATCGCCACCGCCACCGCCGCTTCCAGCCAGATTAGGATATGTCTGAGCGTCCGGTTTAGTCTGATCTTATTATCCGCTCCGGCAAGCTTACGGTGAAGCGCTTCCTGTAAATTAAAACTATTTCCCTTTTCCAGCTGTTCCATACCTTCCGCCACCAAAAACTGAATGGACAGTTCCTCCATACATTCGTGGCACTCATCGATATGTTCCACAAACTCCGCCAGATCTCTCCCGTCCAAATCATCCTGCAGGAAGTAGGGTATTATTTTCTCTGCCTCTTTACAGTTCATACCATACCACGTCTTTCTACAGCTCATTCTCTACGCGCCCATACAAAGATTATTATATACCATAGCAGGGGATTTTGAAAAGACTTTGATAAGAAAAAACCGCTATCCAGATGGCATACCATCCGACAGCGGTCTTAGAACGCTTATTTATTCTGTGTTCACAGTGATTTGTACGTTACAATGCGGCAGGCTGTTCTGCCACGGTATCTGCCGCCGGCGCATCAGCCGGGGCCTGTTCTGTTGCAGGAACATCCACCGGAACCTGTTCCGGCAAAACCTCCGCCACGATTGGCGCTGCCACACCATTTTGGTCCACCTGGTAGTTAACCCCGTCCACGGTCACAACCACATTCCTCTGCAGAGCACCGGTCATCACATCATAGTAATATACCACACCGTCAGGCATCGTAACCAAGCCTCTCTGCATAACACCATTCTGGTCAAAGTAATAATCTGCTCCCTCAATCGTCACACAGTCACGCAGTGCATGTCCATCCTTTGTGGCCAAATAATACCTGCCGGTCTCATCCTCGAACCAGCACCCTTTCTGCACACGTCCAAATTCGTCCAGATGATATTTGTTATCTTCCCAGTTCACCCAGCACGCTCTCTGCATCCTGTAATTGGAATAAAATACCGTGGCATCTCCCCTCTGTGCAAATCCTTCCGGGATAATAATAGAGGAATAATCTTTAAACTGATAATTCATGTCCACTCTGGTGGGAATTCCCGCCACATTGCCGTGAGAAGTATTCTGCCAGAAAGACGCGCCGCTATACTGCAGTTCGTCCGCATACTGAGCCACCCACTTATCATAAGGAATATCGCCGATCTTTGTCTGGAACATATTCTTGTTGGAATACACCACCGGATAATACCCCTGAGACTCTATCGCGGTACAAAATACCGTTATGATCTCCTGCAGCTGCGCCGTCGAAAGGTTCTTATGGCAGACATCTTCTATATCATATACTACCGGATAATTCACCGTATAATTACTCATCCATTGAAGCAGAAACACAGCCTCTGTCAAAGCCTGCTCGGGCGTGGTCGCATAGGAATACAGATACACACCGGTCTTAAGGCCCGCCGCGTTGGCGCCGCGCATATTCGCATCAAAATAAGGATCCACTCCCAAAAGGCTGCCTGCCTTGATAAAGGCAAAGGATACCCCGGAAGAAGGCACCTGGCTCCAATCGATCGCCAGATTATGCTTGGACACATCGATACCTCTGGCAATGGAACTGCCCGCTCCCACGGCCTGCACTTTCACGGCGGGCGCAAAAAGCATCATGCCCGCCATGCAAAGCGCTGCTATTCTCTTAACTCTTTTGTACATCCGTCTTCTTTTATCCTCTGTAAATCTTATCATTGGTATTTTAACCTGCTATGGCCGTAGCTTTTGCCAGCCGCCCTGCGCAGGTGTTCCTCCTTCCGTATGGCAAGTTATTTTCTTTTGTGGGGACTGTTACCCTCTTTTACGGTATCCTATACCGCTAAATATTACAAAATATTACGTTTTGTAACAATCCTTAACAACTATACCATATTCCAGACAGCTTGTATAGAGAAAAAAATAAAGATTTCTTGGCAATCTGTGGAAGGGGCTTTCCATTTTCTATACAGAGAACTGTTCCACATCTTCTACCAGATCATTTACATCATTCTTAAGAGTTCCAACCAACTCTTTTGATCTGGCAACCAACTGTGAAAGTTCCCCTGTCATCGCAGAGGTTTCCTCTGAGGATGCGGCATTATCCTGCGCAAGACCATTTAAGGTATCTAACACGCTGGTAATTCCCTGTCTCTGCACTTCTATCTCCTCTGTCATGGACTCGATTGTCATGATAGAATCCACGCATCGATCTAGATTCGTATACAAGTCCTTGAAAATCGACTGGGTATCGTTGAGCACATCCACCTGATGTTCCACTGTATCGCTTACCTTGTCCATAATGCGTAAAGACTGGAGAGATTTTTCTACCAGATCGTTGATAATCTGGGAAATCTCACTCACTGCCTGGGCAGACTGGTTCGCCAAAGCGCCAATCTCTGTGGCAACAACCGCAAATCCCTTACCGCTTTCTCCTGCCCGGGCTGCCTCTATGGATGCGTTCAAAGCAAGCAGATTGGTCTGATCTGCAATGGCGTCTATCAGTCCTGCCGCCTTCTTGATCGCATCGGCCGCCTCGTTGGTAGCCTCCGCCTGGCTGTGCATACTGATCACATCCTCTTTCGTGCGGACATTGGCGGCCACCAGTTCTTCCAATTTATTAGAGCACTCATTGCTCAGTTTTCTCATGCTGTCCGAATTATCCCGAAGTCCTGCCACTTCCTTAGATGTGCTGTCAATACCGGTGGCAATGGTATTCACCTCGCTTGTGGCATCTGTGGTTGACTCCGCCTGTCTGGTGATGTTCTGCGCAATCTCCTCTACTGCCAGATCTACCTCTCCAAGGGACTTCTCCATATGCTGGAAACTCTCTTCAAACTCGGAAATCATTCTCTGTATCGCATGGGAAATCTGTGCAATTGCCTTGATCAATGTATTGATCTTCTGACGGGCAGCATTCAGATTATCCGCCGCCACACCCATCTCGTTTCTCTGCTTCACCGCCACATCCGTTGTCAGATCGCCCTCTGAAAGGCTGACTGCAAAATCTTTCACTTTTCTAAGGGGCACTACCAACAATTCGCCCACAATATAAGAAACCACCACCGTAATGATCAACAGGATAACGCAGCAGATTACCATAAAGACACAGGAACGCTGAAAATCCGCTGTGATCGTGTCTCTTACTTCTTTGGTCTGGGCATCCATATCATCCACATAATTCCCGGTGGAAACTGCCCAGCCCCAAGGCTCAAAGTAAGCGGAATAAGCTACTTTAGGCGCCACGGTGACACCGTCGGCCTTGGTAAAATAAAACTCATTATAACCGCTCTGTTCCGCTGACAGACAGGTATTGACAACAGACTGCGTAATCATAACCCCATTCTGGTCCTGCATATTATACCGGTTATCACCTTCCTGCTCGGGCAGAATCGGGTGCATGATCAATATGTAATCTTTGTCCTCAATCCAGATATAACCGCTCTGGTCATCCCGGTAACGCATGGCTCTCACGCTCTCCGCCGCCGCTTCCTTGGCCTCTTCCTCCGTGATCTCGCCTGCCGCAGCCCTGTCGTACTGTGCCTGTATGACAGACAATGCACTCTGCACCTGGGATTTGATCTCCGTCCGGTATCCGGTATCCATAGCATCCACATATTTGTCATATGCGTCGTTGGAAATGTTCCTGATGGTCATCACACCAATCATACCAACTGTCACCCCTATGATGATACCCAGTATGGAACAGACTAAAATCAACGTTGTTTTTAAGCTCTTTACTCTACCCTTTCTTTTTTCCTTCATTGTTCTCCCATCCTTTCCCCCATCCTATATCTACTAGTTTACTACTTTCCTTCATCATGTTCCATACTAAAATGCTATTTTAAGAACTTCCCCAATGTGGCAATGAACAAATCCACACTAATGGGCTTGGCCAGATGCGCATTCATACCGCTTTTCAATGCAGTCTCCTTATCCTCATCCATGGCGTTGGCCGTCATGGCAATAATCGGAAGCGTCTTCACATCCTCCCTGTGCAGGGCACGGATTTCCCTGGTCGCCTCATATCCGTTCATAACAGGCATCTGTACATCCATCAGCACCACATCGTAATAATATTCTTCCGCCTTCTTCATCATATCCACCGCGTCTGTTCCATCCGGCGCCGACTCCACAACAAATCCCGTCTCCTCCAAAATGGCCTGTGCAATTTCCCTGTTCAGTTCATTGTCCTCCACCAAGAGCACCCGCTTGCCCTCGAAATCAGCCAGCGTCCACTCCGCCACTTCATCCTCCCGATCGATCAGATTCGTTGCTGCCAAAAGGGCCGCCTTTAAGTCAGACATAAAGAGCGGTTTCGCACAAAACGCCGTGACGCCTGCAGATTTGGCTTCTTCCTCAATATCTGTCCAGTCATAAGCCGTAAGAATGATGATTGGCGCCTCATTTCCAATGACATTGCGGATTCTTCTGGCGGTTTCAATGCCGCTGGTCTCGGGCATCTGCCAGTCAATGATAAAGGTGTGATAAGAGTCTCCCTCATCATGTGCTTTTCTGGCACGATATATGGCTTCTCTGCCCGATGTTGTCCACTCGGAACGCAGACCGATCTGCGAAAGCATTCTGCTGACACTGTCACAGGTATCGAAATCATCGTCCACCACAAGAGCGCGAAATCCTTCCAGTTCCTTGATCTGCTCTGCGTTCTTTTCCACATCCTGCAGTTTCAGACTCAGTTCCACAATGAACTCGCTTCCCTTACCCTTTTCACTGTGCACGGTAATCTTGCCGCCCATCATATCGATGATATTTTTGGTGATGGCCATCCCCAGTCCCGTGCCCTGAATACCGCTCTGGGTGGCGCTGGCCTCACGTTCGAAGGGCTCAAAGATATGTTTGACAAACTCAGGTTCCATACCGATACCATTATCCTTCAGGGTAAATATGTAGTCGCCATATCCCCGTCGGAAGGTGGTCTTTTGCATAATCCGAAAACTGATAATTCCTCCTGCCGGCGTATATTTCACGGCATTGCTCATCAGATTGACAAACACCTGGTTCATCTTCAATGCATCGGCAATGATGTCTTCGTTGGTCACATCAAAGGTATCTATGAAAAGTTCCAATTGTTTCGCTTTCACCTGCGGCTGTACAATATTCACCAGGTTGTGCATCATTTCGGAAATGTTACACTCCTGTTCTTTGATCTGAATCTTGCCGCTTTCAATTCTACTCATATCCAGAATATCATTGATCAGGCTCAGCAGGTGATTGCTGGAAGCCAGCACTTTCTGCAGGCAGTCTTTTACCTGTTCCCTGTTATCAAGATGGCTGACGGCAATCGTTGTAAAACCAATGATCGCGTTCATCGGTGTACGGATATCGTGAGACATATTGGACAGGAAGGTGGTCTTGGCATTGTTGGCATGCTGGGCCTGCATTAACGCCTCTTTGAGCGCCAGTGTCTGCTCTTTCTGCTGCCTTACCTGTTGCGTAATATCCTTGGTCACTACCATGACCAGTATATCTCCCGTCTCATCCTCCGTGGTCATGATAAACGACTGTCTGACACAGAATCTTTCTTCCTGCGCATCTGTAAGCCAGTATTCCACATTTGCTTCCAGATTGCCCTGTTCGAAGCTCTTCCTAAGATATTCCAGATTCAAGGTAGACCTATAATCTTCCAGGGATTCCTTGGCAACATATGCTTCACACTTATGAAACCACTCGGATGCCTGACAGGGGAATTTCATTCCTATCAAATCTAACAGAGACTGTCTGCCGCCATCAGGCATAATTCTTACAATATCACTCTCTACCCGGTCTTTTGTGAGATTAAATTCATAGGTACAGATGGAATTGGAAACGATGGCTACGCGATACTGCCTTTCCTTTCTGTTGGCAACCGCCATCTTCGCCTGGATTAACAATTCCTTCTCTTTCACTTCGGTGATGTTCTGTCTAATAAACAAAATCTTGCTGGCGCGGCCTTCTTTGCGTTCCAGGCAGATCACGTTCATATGTTCCCATTCCATCTGACCGTTTCTTTCTACCTGGTATTCATAGCGCACATCCGTGTCGTCCTCGCCCAAATCCGAGATGATTTCTTCTCTCGCAAGCCGCCCCGCCAGTTCTTTGCGATGCTCTTCTTCCGGCAGGAAAGAACACAGATAATCTATAAAGTCTCCATACGCCCCGCTTCTTCCAATATCACTGCGTTCCGGGCTGGTGCCGGCCAAATACTGGTATTGATTGGTCTCCAGATCGATCATGACAAAGCGGGCAAACAGGGTGCTGATTCCCCCAATGACATAGCTCATTTCCTGGTTTTCCCCTGCAAGAAGCTTTTTCTCCCTTCTGGAACGCACCATCAAAGCAATGATATAGAGAACAAAACAGCCAATCAACAGTATTTCCAGAACAATGCCCGTGCGGTTTGCCCTGTCTAACATCCGCTGTGTAACACTCCTGGGAAAGGCCTGCACAAGGACAAACTCATTTCCAGAGAGATTGATCACACAGATATTATCTGTCTTGTCGTTTTCCTTGCAGATAAAAGTCTGTTCTCCGCCGTTTGCAAATATTTCCTCCACCTGTCCATATAAAGACTCGTCTAACACCGCTGAGGAATAGATTTCATCCAACAGATTCCCACGGTATTCTTTTCCCTGGGAACTTGCAATCGCTGTCCCATCCTCCAGACACAGAAATACATCTGCCACGTCTCCGAAATAGCTGGTGGTCAAAAGATGCTGTAAATATTCATTGGCCGAATACACCCCCAGAAGCACACCAATAATCTCCCCCCGATAGGTTACCGGCGCATAGAAGCTGACCACCGGATCTCCGGTGACTCTGGAACTGGTGGTGGCAAAGATACCGCTCTCTCCATTCATGCCCCTGATAAAATATTCCCGGTCAGACACATCCATCATACTGCCGTCCGACACCAGATAAGCGCCATCCGCAGAGGCAAAGCGAAACGCGTCAAACAGTGAATTCTTTACCATGTCCTGAAGCATCTGCGACGTGACCACAGGCTCTGAAAGCCCCTCTCCCAAAAAGTATGCATAGGTATTGATTCTGTTCAATGCATTCTTAAATTCATCGCCAATCCGGTTGCCCGTCTGTCTTGCGGCGTCCGTCGCATAGGTTCTGTTCTGTGCCTCAATCCGTTTATCGTTTTGTGCAGAATACCAATAAAACAGGATGATGATGGCAACCAGAAGAAACATAAGATATGTGACGTTCCACAACGATTTCTTACTGCCCTTCATAGATAATCCCTCCACTGACAATTCGTTTCTTTATTGAAAAAGCTGCCTGGCCTTCTCCATTCTCTCCACCACTGATACCTGGAACGGACATCTGCTCTCGCATCCCTTACAACCGATACAGTCTGCTGCCGATGCCTTGAGCTGTTCATAGTGGGCCCTGACGGTTGCCGGCACTGCTTCCTGCATAACTGCCAGATCATAAAGCTTATTGACCATCGCGATATCAATGCCCTTGGGACAGGGCGCACAGTGGCCGCAGTATGTACATTGCCCTGTGGGATACGCATGATGAGGCGCCCCCGCTAACACACTGGCATAATCCTTCTCCTCCTCCGAAGCTGTCTCATAAGCCACAGCGGCATGGACATGTTCCGGAGTATCATACCCCACCATCACGCTGGCCACCGCCGGTCTGGTCAACGCATAATGCAGGCACTGCACCGGTGTGAGCGCCACACCAAAGGGCGATGTCTTCGCATCGAACAGCCGCCCGCCGGCATATCCTTTCATCACCGTAATCCCCACATTCTGCTGCACACAAATCTTATATAACGCTTCTCTCTCCGGCGCGATGCCGGACAGACCCTCGTCGTAATTTTCTGCAAAATAATCATCAAGATCTTCTGTGGCCGGGTGCAGATCAAAGGCCGGATTCACACTAAAGAGAAGCATCTCAATCTCTCCCTGCATGGCCGCCATTTGGGCCACATCCGGATTATGCGTACTCAGGCCGATATGCCGGATGGTGCCTGCCGCCTTAAGGCTGCGCACATACTCCATGAAAGCGCCGTTTACCACCTGCGTAAACTCTGCAGTCTCATCAATAAAATGAATCATCCCCAGATCGATATAATCCGTCTGCAGTCTCGTAAGCAGATCTGTAAAAGCTTCCTGTACCTTCGGAAGCTCCCTGGTCTTCACATACTGGCCATTTTGCCAAGTAGAACCGATATGCCCCTGAATATACCACTTATCCCGATGCCCTGCTAAAGCCTTCCCAATATTAGAACGCACATTAGGTTCTGACATCCAACAGTCCAAAATATTGATACCGGCCTGCTCACAGGTATCGATTACTTCTTTCACTTCCTGGGTGTTATGTCTCTCCAGCCATTCTCCGCCCAAGCCAATCTCGCTTACCTCTAATCCCGTCTTTCCTAACACTCGATACCGCATACATCCCCTCCTCATATCTATGTGTTTCACCCCTGATCGTGTAACCTGTTTTTCTTTCCTTCTTCTTGTCCTTATCTTAAACAGCGGCCGTAGCTTTCTGCAGCCATTCCTGCTCTTCTTTGGTCATATAGGGAGACAGCGTTTCGTATACCTTCTTGTGATATCCATTCAACCAGTCTCTCTCCTGACTGTTCAAAAGGGTAACTTCAATCGCGTCCTTGTCAAAAGGCGCCATCGTAAGCGTTTCTAAATACATGAACTGTCCAAAATCATTCTGTTCCCCCTTACGGCACAGCACCAGATTCTCATGCCGGATGCCGAACTTACCTGTCACATAAAGCCCCGGCTCGTTGGATATGACCATCCCCTCCTCAAGAGGAACACAGTCAGCATCCTTCCCAATCCGCCACCTAAAATTCTGGGGGCCTTCATGAACGCTCAACAGAAAACCCACGCCGTGTCCCGTGCCATGGTTGTAATCCAGACCGTTCTCCCACAAGGGTTCCCTGGCCAGACAATCCAGATTCTGTCCGCAGACCCCCTCTAAAAATTTCGCCGCGCCCAGCCGCAGATGTCCTTTTAATACCAGCGTATAGTCCCGCTTCTCCTGCGCCGAAAGTTCTCCCAGGGCAATGGTACGCGTTATATCTGTGGTCCCGTCTTTGTAATGCCCACCCGTATCTGCAAGACACAAACCCTCAGGTTTCATCTCTACGTCTGACTCTTTCGTGGCCGCATAGTGCACAATGGCACCATGAGCGCCATAGGCAATAATCGGATCAAAGCTGGGGCCCAGATATCCTTCCATCTGCTGTCGAAAGCCATCCAGCACCTGAGCTGCCCCCAATTCCGTAATCCTTTCTTTTCCCACATGGGTTTTTAGATAACGCATAAACCGTGACACTGCCACGCCGTCTTTCACATGGGCTTTCCGAAGATGCTCCATCTCCGCAGCCGTCTTGACCGCCTTCATCCGTTCCACAGGACTTGGCGCATCCATCTGCCCCACACCCTCCGGAATTGCCTGAAGCAGCCTATAGTTCACACGCCTGCCGTCCACCCAGAGTTTCTGCCCGGTCTGCAGACCGCACACCAATTCTTCTATCTGTTCATAGGGCAAAGTAGAGACGCCCGCTTTCTTTAACTTATCTCGTATCTCTGCAGATAAAATCTTTTCCTGCACGCACAATACCGCCTCTGTCTTAGTCAGAAGCATATATGCCAGGAAAACGGGCGTATGATGCACATCATTTCCCCGCAGATTCAAAAGCCATGCAATCTCATCGAGCGCCGTCAGCAAAAGAGCGTCCGCTTTTTGAGCCTGCATCTTCTCCCGTACCTTATCCAGTTTCTCCTCCCTGGAAAGTCCTGCAAAGGCCTCTTCCAGTTCCCACACCGGCTCTGCAGACAACGCCGGTCTGTCTGTCCAAACCAAATCAGCCAGGTCTTCCCTGCTATAAAAGGTAATCTGTTTATCCGCCGTCTTGTCTTGTAATTTTACTACAAATGCCTTTGTCACTGTCCTGCCGTCAAAGCCAACCCTGTCACCATCTTTTAAATGTTCTGCCAGATATTCCTCCAATGCAGGCACACCCGGCTGACCGCTTTTCATTAATTCGATGGTGCTTTGTGCAAGCTGCTGCTGTGCCTGCAGAAAATATCTGCCATCCGTCCATAGAAAAGCCTCTTTCCTGCATACCAAAAGCGTACCCGCGGAACCTGTAAATCCGGACAGATACTCCCTTGCCTTAAAATAATCTCCCACATACTCTGAATTGTGGAAATCCTCTGTGGGAACAATATATGCCGCCAGATTTCTTTCCGCCATCTGCTCCCTGAGTTTTTGCAGTCTCTCCTCTATCTTCATATCCTTCTCCCTCACTGGTCTCCTTTGACAAGGGCATGTTGGCCCTTCTTTTCCTAAAACATTTCTGAATTACAAATCACTTCTCGGTCTGTGCATCAAAGGCCTTCCCGCAGGCCCATGGACTCCCTATATCACATCTGCCGTGATGATATGCCCGCTTTGTCTGTCCCATTTCCAGTTCATCGGACATGTTAATCTTTAACCGGCTATCCCCAGAATCGGCAAATCCGTCTAAAAGCCTTACCATATCCTCAATCTGTTTTTCTTCCCGCCGCTTATCTTCCATACCGCGATTCTGATACATATCCATCTCCACTTCTACCTTCCTCATAATCTCCATATTTCTTGTTTGTCCTTTCCCACCGGCTTCATGATGCCGTTTCAGTTCGTACCCGATTCCTCTTTTTAAAACAGACACAACTGTTCATACCCTTTATGCTCCGGAAATTCCCCCAGATATTGAAAAATCTCTTCTGCGTCACATTTTATCCCGTTTTGTGTGCAAGTCCTTCGCAATATCTCCATCAACTCCCTGTTATGATCGCTTGTAACCTCATAGTTATAACCATATTTACGATGATATCTACTCTTCATCCCCGGGAAATGCTCATCCAGTTTCTGATAAAAATACTCCCTGTCACCCTCCCGCAGAGTCACACCCATGCCAAAGGTAATGATTCCATATACACCGGCCCGCACACAGTAGTCCAAAAGCCCTTCTATATTCTCCCTTGTATCATTGATAAAAGGAAGGATCGGGCTCATCCACACCACCGTTGGAATCCCATGGGCCCGCAGAATCTCAAGCACCTCAAACCTTCTTCTTGTAGTACATACATTAGGCTCTAAAATACGGCACAAATCCTCATCATAAGTTGTCATGGTCATTTGTACCACACATTTTGCCTTTTCCTGAATCCTTTGCAAAAGTTCCAAATCCCGCAGGATACGGTCGGATTTGGTCTGAATAGCCAGCCCGAATCCATACCTTTCTATCAATTCAATACACCTTTGTGTAAGCCTGATTTCCTCTTCGCAATGCATATAGGGGTCACACATGGCCCCCGTACCGATTATACATTTTTTCCGTTTCTTGACAAGCGCCATCTCCAGAAGCTCTGGCGCATTCTGCTTTACCTCAATATCCTCAAATTCATGTGTGAATCCATAGCATTTACTCCGGCTGTCACAGTATATACAGCCATGGGTACAGCCCCTGTACAGATTCATGCCATTATGTGCCGACAAAATTCCCTTTGCCTCTACAAAGTGCATCTTCCCTAATCTCCCCGCCGGAATCCTTCATGCAGACATTTGCGGTACATCCTCTTGGAATCTAAAAACCAGACAAGAACGCAGTCAAAAGTTCCATCACTATGAAACACCAGAATTGCAAAGACGAGCAAAGATTTCTTCCTAATGCCTGTCACTAAGTAGATTATATGTCATATTGCAATAAAATTCAATCATGAAGCGTATAAAAAAGACCTCCCGGCAATTCCGGAAAGCCTTTCTTCAAATTTCACCATACAAAACCCATCTGTTTTGTCTCGTACTGGCCCTTTTACAGTCTTACATCAAAAGGTACATAGCCCTTTTTCAACATCTCAAGGGCATCCTCCTGGACGCCTGCCGTCTTTTCATTCAGGGCGGCCTGTACTTTCAAAGCTTCCATGCTCTCTGTAGATGCTGCAACGGCTTCCACAGCATCTCCGGTAAGCTCTCCAGCCAATTCCTCTGTAATCTCTTCCACCGCATCCCCGGTAAGCTCCTTGGTCATTTCCTCTGTGATCTCGTCTATCACATTCCCGGACTCTCCAGCCAATTCCTCCGTTGTCTCCTCTATAAGCTCCCCTGTAATCTCGTCGGTCAGTTCCTCGGTCAGCTCCCCGACCTCGTCCAGAATCTCTTCCAGCATACCTCCCGATTCTTCGATTCCCAGAGCCTCTTCCACCATCTCTTCCTGTCTTTCTTCGGGTGTCTTGGGTTTTGATTTCTCTGCCGCCTCGGCAATCTTTTCGCCCCGCTCTGTGGACTCGTCCAGAATGTGCCACATCTGCTCACTGTTATAAGCCGCTTTGGCGGCCGCAATCTGGTCTTCATAAGAGTGAAACATATTCAGTTTCTCGGCAATCTCCTCCACACTCCCGCACTTGACATTTTTCAGGTTATCCTTCTTTTGCTCAAAGTAATCCACCTGCTTTTGCGTCTCTTCCTGGCGCTCTAACCTGTCCCGGGTGCTCTTTAACATCCCGGCACTTCCCATACGCCGCAATAATCCGCTTGTCATATCCCATGAAATATTCATATATACGACCACCTTTCGTCTATATCTCTCATTTCCTATTTCTTATTTCGGAAAAAACAGGGAACCCCTGAAGTATTGTGGCATAAACAGGAAAATTTCGGTCATAAACCGTGAAGCGGCCTCCCGAACGAGACCGCCTCAAACATGATTGCTTTAGATTTTAACCAATTCATACTGGTTCGTTCCCAGCCCAATCTTCACCGCATGAGCGATGCAGGACTTCCACTCCGTATCCGGATGGGTCATTTGGAAATGATCGTGCGCTTCTTCCCCGCCGCACTTTCTGATATTCTCACCCAGTATACTGTCCGCCACAGGGGCCGCCTGATTGCACAGATCCGCACAGGCCTGATCTAAAGCCACCGGATCGAAAGATGCCAGCATACCGATATTCGGAATGATGGGAATATCATTTTCCGCATGACAGTCGCAGTTAGGGGATACGTCGCAGATCAAGGAAACGTGAAAACAAGGTCTGTCCTTACACACTGCCAGGGAATACTCCGCCATCTTATAATTGAGGACCGCTATGGAATCTGCAAAATCCGCCGCAATCGCATCCTTCGGACACACTGCCAGACATCTGCCGCAGCCCACACATTTATCATGATCGATCTTAGCCTTGCCGTCTTTTATCTGTGGCGCGCCGTGGGCGCAGATTCTGTCACAGGCACCGCAGCCTACGCAGACACTCTGGTCTACGCTGGGCTTTCCTTCACAATGCTGCTCCATCTTACCGGCCCGTGAACCGCAGCCCATACCGATATTTTTAAGCGTACCGCCAAAGCCTGCCATCTCATGCCCCTTAAAATGCGTCAAGGTAATAAACACATCCGCATCCATAATGGCATGTCCAATCTTTGCTTCCTTCACATACTCGCCGTTAATAGGCACAATGGTCTCATCTGTCCCTTTCAGGCCGTCTCCGATGATCACATGACACCCTGTCTGATAAGGGGAAAATCCATTCACATAAGCTGTCTCCAAATGATCAAGCGCGTTCTTACGGCTTCCCACATAGAGTGTATTACAATCCGTCAGATAAGGCTTTCCGCCCAGTTCCTTCACATAATCCGCCACCACTCTCGCATAGTTGGGACGCAGAAAAGCCAGATTGCCATACTCCCCGAAATGAATCTTGATGGCCGCATATTTATCCGTAAAATCAATGCTCTCGAATCCAGCCGTCTTCATCAATCTGTGCAGCTTCTGCAATAAATTCTCATGCTCTGTGGCTTTAAATGATGTAAAATATACCTTTGCCTGTTCCATGTCTGTCTCCTTTTTTCTAATCATTGTTACTGCCTCTTAGGGATACCACATACTTGATTTGTTGTATCTTACCAAAACCTTACCTTAATCAAACTGTTTAAAGCGTTCAATCATAACCTCATATTGTTCCTTGATCTTTAAATACAATCCTATGGTATTCTCTTTTTCCTTTTCAAACGCCTTGATAATGTTATCATAATTGCGCTCTAAAACAGTGACTACATTCCGATTGATTTTCCCCCGGTCCGCATCAGAATTCATAATATCCAAGATCTTTTCCTTGCTGAAAGCCTCCTTGTAACTGCGCTTGCCATACAAGGCACTTAAGATATCCGCCACCGCAATAATCTGCTGCGGCAAAGTCAAATCTGCGCCAGTCAGTCCCTTATGATACCCTGTGCCGTCTAACTTCTCATGATGTCTGACCGCAATCTGCAGTACCGCATCATCCACAACCCCTTCCAGAATCATTTCCGTGATGCGCACATGGGCCTTCATAATCTTCATCTCTTCGTCACTCAGCCGCCCTGTGGATTCCAGAATATCTAAGGGAATTGCGATCTTGCCCAAGTCGTGAAGCAGTGCACCGTAATGAAGGTCCCTGAGCTCTTTGCCAGACACCCTCAACAACCTGCCAAGCTGGTCTGCAAAGTTTACCGTTGCCAGTGTATGCAGCACCGTATGTTCGCTTCTGAAATCAATGGTATAAACCAGCATTTCCAGAAAGCCCCGCTTATACTGTTCCGAGAAATCCCGCTTAGCCAAAAGAACATCCAGCTCTTCTTTATACTTGCCGTTTACCAGATTCTCCGTAATTCCATACTGCTTCTCAGCTTTCTGGAAAAGATCCATGGCCGCGCCGGAAAACTTGATATCGCGATACCTGACAAAATAATCCTGTCCCAGCTTCTCTTCTTTCAAATGCAGAAAAGTATCCATCTTATCCGCCATGGTAAGCAGATCTATGATATGCATATAGCGACTCTGTATCATACCATGCCTGTTATAATCCAGATGATGATACAACACAATCTCTGCTTTATCTGCCATGGGCGAAAGATACTTTAAGAACAGAAACCCATAAATGGAATGGGGCCAGGGATTCTTGGTCTCGAAATCCGATACATTCTTGACGCTCTCCCCCTTGTAAAGACCGATATCATGCAGGATACCGAGCATTGTATAATCCACCATCTCCTGCTCTGTGTAATGCTGCTCGGAATATGCCTGTTCATACTCCATCATCTTATACAAAAAATAGCCTGTGATCTCCCCGTGTTGAATAATCTTGTTATTGATGATGCCAAGCGTCTTGCGGATAATGTCATTGACATCTTTACTGCCGATAATGCTCATTAGTACCTATCCCCTTTATTAGCTGCCGCTATAAAAGTATAGTATCATTTTTTTTGTGATTTGTCCTCTATTTCTTGCCAGAATGCAAAAAAGTTTCCATGATATACAATTTCTCCCAAATTTAAAAAAGCATTTGCCAAACACACGTTCGATATGTTATATTATAGACAGATGACAGTCAATTCTAATTCCTGTCAAAACACGGGCACAGTATTTGCCGGAAAGGAATCCCCTTATGAAGCAGCGCATCTATCTATGCATCGATCTGAAATCTTTCTATGCCTCTGTGGAGTGTGTAGCCAGAGGTTTAGATCCCATGACCACCAACCTGGTAGTGGCCGACCCCTCGCGGACAGAAAAGACGATTTGTCTGGCTATCACCCCTGCCATGAAAGCGCTTGGCATCAAAAACCGCTGCCGTATCTTCGAGATTCCCAAACACGTTGACTATATCACCGCACCGCCGCGGATGCAGAAATACGTGGATACGTCCGCCGATATCTATGAAATTTATTTAAAATATATTTCCAAAGAAGATATTCACGTCTACTCCATTGACGAGGCTTTTATGGATGTCACCGATTACCTTGCCCTCTACCAGCTCTCCGCCAGGGAACTGGGCCTTCGTATCATGCAGGAAATCTACGAGCAGATCGGCGTGCGCGCATCCTGCGGTATCGGTTCCAACCTGTATCTTGCAAAGATTGCCTTAGATATTACGGCCAAACATGCCGCCGACTTTATCGGCGAACTCACCCCCGAAAGCTACTGTCAGACGCTGTGGAGGCATAAACCCCTCACCGATTTCTGGCGGGTAGGCGCCGGCACCGCCAAAAGACTGGAAACCTTTGGCATCCGCACCATGGAAGACATCGCCAAAGCCGATGAAAATCTGCTGTACCGCCTTTTCGGTGTGGATGCGGAACTTTTGATCGACCACGCCTGGGGGATAGAACCTGTCACCATCGCCGATATCAAAACCTATAAACCTCACAGCAGCTGCCTGACCAGCGGTCAGGTCCTTGGCAGCGACTACCCCTTTGACAAGGGCCTTCTCATCGTCAAGGAAATGACGGACCTGCTGTGTCTGGAATTGGTGGAGAAAAAGCTGGTCACCCGCTCCATCACCCTCCACATAGGCTATTCCAACCGCCTGAACATTCCTTCCGCCCACGGCACCACCACCCTTGCGATGGATACCAGCTCTGACCTGCTCATCATACCGGCCGTCACAGCCCTTTATGAACAGATTGTAGACCCCAGCTATCAGATTCACCGCATCCATATCAGCTGTAATCATGTGATGCCCGAAGAATACCGCCAGTACAGTTTTTTCGTGGATGCCGAGGAACTGGAACGGGGGCGCAAGATGCAGCAGGCCGTCATCAGCATCAAGAATAAATTCGGCAAGGACGCCATCTTAAAGGGCATGAACCTGGAAGAAGGCGCCACCACCAGGGAACGCAATCACCAGATCGGAGGACACAGAAGTGGCGAGTAAACCCAAGCATAAAATGCCAATAGAAGAAAGAGCCAAACAGTTCATGCCTTTTGCCGCCTTAAGCGGCCTGCCGGACGCCCTGGCCAAAAAGGAAAAGGTACTGGTTCCTAAGATAGAACTTTCCCCGGAAATGGAAGAAGAATTGGACCGCCAGATGCATCTGCTCTCCAAGGGTAAAATGGCCACTGTGGTTTATTTTCAAAAGGGAGAATATATCAAAATAACAGGCCTGGTGGCCCGTGTGGACGAGACCAGCCGCCTGTTACAGATTGTGAATACTAAAATTCGGTTTGAAGATATTTTGCAGATAACGATGTAATGTACCTAAAAAAGTATAAGTAATTCCATTTTAATCCAGATGACGCAGATCTTTTTGGGCGAAAAAAAGCAGCGCAAAAACGATTGCTGTTATTCCCGCTATCACATACACCAGTCTATAATGCAGGTTCTCTTCCTTTAACACTAGTTCAATCGCTTTAGAAGCATTGGGATAGTTCTGTAAAAACATTGGAATCCAACGATCTGCTGTCGGGCCCGCCAATAAATAGGAAAGCGGAATGATGCATTTGGCCACCATGCTTCTGGCCGCGTAGACTCTGCCCTGCAGTTCCTTCGGGGTCTTTAATATCCACAATGTTCCCGCCAGTGTATTTACAATGGGCGTGACAAACAGGAATATAAATTCCCCTATGATAATGGTATAGAGATTATTTCTAATCCCCATAACACATAAGGATGCACCGGTTATAACTGCTGAAAGAAAGATACTCTTGCTATAAGAATGCTTCATGCCCTTTTGGGTAATAAATAAGCTTCCAAGAAAGACGCCCACTCCTCCGGCCGTCTTTACCAATCCCATAGCAAAACTGTTGCCCAGAGACAATACCAGTGGTTCTGTCAAGGAATCCGAGACATTGAGGAAAAAATTGAACCCTGCAAAAAACAGCATTAATAATGTCAAGCCTCTTGCTGCGAATATAAATTGAAATCCTGCCAAAATGTTCTCAAAAATATTTTCATGCTCCTTTTTCTCTTGTTTCGAATCCGAAAAAGCATGAGCCGGTACTCTGATAAAAAGGAACATTGCAACAATAAATGTACACAGATCAATCACTAACAGCCCTTTTAGTCCAACAGGATAATATAATATCCCGGCGCAAATAGGCGCGATCATACTACTGATGGAATCAATGATCTGATTCATGCCTCCTGCCTTCTTGATCGCATCTTCTCTTACCAAGGTAGATAAAGAAGCCTGATAGGCATTATTATCCAGCATATTTGCCGTTGCATTTATAAAAGTAAAGGCACAGATGATTCCAAAATCGAATCTTTCTGTCATAAGATACAGCAGCAATAATAGACTCATTGTGGCTGCTGTAGAATCTGCTATAAGAATTACCTTTTTGCGATTAAAATAATCACAGACGATACCGCTTAAGGGTGCAAAAATAACAGAGGGCAATATGGAACAAAGCATGGTGACAGCCATCGGCGTGGCTTTTCCTGTCTCACCATAAACCCAGACGCTAACGCCAAATGTTGTTAAGCTGCTTCCTAAAATAGATATGAATCTTGAAACCCATACAAAATAAAAATGCTTGTTCATTATTCCTATTCCACTCAATGTCTTCTCTGTACGTGCATACAAAACCGAAATCCTATAAAGCTAAGAATCCCATATACAGGCCATTTCCCTGTATATGAGACTCTGTATGTTTACAATGCTATATTATACAACACCCTGTGCCTTCATTGCTTCAGCCACTTTCAAAAAGCCTGCGATATTAGCGCCAGCTACATAGTCGCCTTCCTTGCCATATTTCTTGGAAGCCTCATCCAGGCTGTGGAAAATGTTGACCATGATACCCTGTAATTTCGAATCCACTTCCTCAAAGGTCCAGGAAAGTCTCTCGGAGTTCTGGCTCATCTCTAACGCAGATGTCGCTACACCGCCTGCATTGGAAGCCTTACCAGGACAGAACAGGACACCGTTCTTCTGCAGATACTCAGTAGCTTCCATGGTGGTAGGCATGTTAGCGCCCTCAGCCACCGCAAAGCATCCATTTGCCACCAGAGCCTTAGCGTCCTCAATATCCAATTCATTCTGGGTTGCGCAGGGAAGGGCGATATCACATTTCACTGTCCATACGCCATGCTCGCCGTTCTTCTTCTCATGATACTCGGCATTCGGTCTTGCCGCCGCATATTCTGTCAGACGGGCACGTTTTACTTCCTTAACCTCTTTTAAAACTGCCACATCGATTCCATCGGGATCGTAAATCCAGCCTGTGGAATCAGAGCAGGTTACCGGTTTAGCGCCTAACTGCTGGGCTTTCTGGATTGCATAGATAGCCACGTTGCCGGCGCCGGATACTGCGATGGTCTTACCTGCTATCTCTTTGCCATTGCACTTTAACATTTCCTCTGTCAGATATAACAGACCATAGCCTGTTGCCTCCGTTCTCGCCAGGGAACCGCCATAGGTAAGCCCCTTACCTGTCAGCACGCCCTCATATAAATTACGGATTCTCTTATACTGTCCGAACATGAAACCAATCTCACGGCCGCCCACACCGATATCACCGGCAGGCACATCCGTATCTGCTCCAATATGTCTGCACAGCTCTGTCATAAAGCTCTGGCAGAATGCCATAACTTCTCTGTCGGATTTTCCCTTGGGATCAAAGTCGGAACCGCCCTTGCCGCCGCCAATCGGCAACCCTGTCAGAGAATTCTTGAAAATCTGTTCAAACCCTAAGAACTTGATGATGCCCAGGTTTACGGACGGATGGAATCTGAGTCCCCCCTTGTAGGGCCCTATAGCGCTGTTAAACTGTACGCGGAAACCATTGTTCACCTGTACCTGTCCCTTGTCGTCCACCCAAGGAACACGGAACTGCACGATTCTCTCCGGAACAGTCAGTCTCTCCAGCAATGCATCTTTTCTGTATGCTTCCTCATTCGCCTCGATCACAACGCGGAGAGATTCCAAAACCTCTTTGACTGCCTGATGGAATTCCGGCTGTGCGGGGTTTTTCGCTACTACTAACTCGTAAACCTCATCAACATATGACATTTTTCATGTCCTCCTTTAATTTGTATATAAGTTCACATGTCTTTTCACGTGAAAAGACATATTTTCCTTGTCCACGTATCATTATAGTATGACATGATAAAATCCACAAGCCCGATTTAGCAAGTTAAAGCGTAAAAATTTTACGAAATTTTCAGCCTTCTATTGTACAATTATACTAAAATACTTGTATACAATTTTATAAGTATTCTTTTAAACGCTCTATATTTTTCTCTTCAAAATCCACCAGCTCCTGGGCCAATTCCACTGCCTCATCAGTGGCCAGCTGGTTGTGCTTCAAAGCTTTCCACATGCTGGTAATGCCTCTGCTGCTCCCCTGAATCATCATCTCTGCCAGATGGCCTGTGCTGATATTGAGTACCGTACTGGCATGAATGTTTCCTTTTAGCAGCAGTTCGCTAATCTGACTGCCGCGGTACACCTCCCCATCGTTTTGAAGAATTCTGTCAAGGGCCCTGTTGTGAATCTCGGAATAACGCAGGGATTGCTTTGAAAGCTGTAAGGAAAATGCATCATCTCCTATTTTATCCAGGATGGTGTCGATGGCAGTCATGCCCATCTGCGTGTTTTTCTGTATTTCTCTAAATATCATGGCGTCGTCATGCTTCATAATCCATCTCTCCTTTTGCCCGTTTATTATCCATAAAAAAGAGTATAGGGGAATCCTATACTCTTTAGCTTTGCCCGATTATTCCTATTTAATCGCTCTGTTATACTATCGTTTACTCTACGAACTCAGACTTAACGTAAGCAGTCCTTCCATTGTAATCAATCTTTGTCCAGCCGTCCGCCTGCTTCATGATGACATTCAGCTTCTCACCGGTATACGCGGTAGCCAATTTGTCAGACGTTTCACTGGCACGGCTGCGGATTCTTACATTCTCCTTCACCGTCACCGTACTAGTGGCAGACGCCGCAGGCGTATTACTGCTGTTATCTTCCTCCGGTTCAGGCTCGTTCTCCGGCTCGCTTTCTTCCTCGCCGTCCGCTGATGCCACCTCTGTCTCAGAGGCTTCTAAAAACTCGCTCTTGATAAAGGCCTCACCGCCGTCGTACTCTACCTTACTCCAGCCGTTGCCCTTCTCTTCCAGAAGTGTGAACTCATCTCCAACAGCGGCTTTTCCAACCTTATCCGCTGTCTCGCTGTCGGAAGTTCTGATGTTGACCACATCGATTGCCTTCACTTTGGTAACTACCATAGACGGCGCTTCTGTCTGTGCCCCAGTCTCTCCGCCCTCCTCAGGCGTGTCCTCTGTCCCCTCTCCTTCTTCGCCCTGATCGCTGCCTTCAGCCCGCGCAAGCGCCTCGCCTACATTCTTATCAATCTCTTCATTTAATTCTAAGAGAAAGGTTGCCAGCTCAACATCCTCGTCCACCATATCATTATAGGCAACGGCAGCTCTGTTATTCAGATCTATGGCATCATCCTGGAGATTCAGTTCCCGCATGTAATGCAGTTCGTTTTCGTCCTCTTCGCCATCCTCATTGATATAGAAATCGCCGTTTCCATCTGTACAGACATAAAGTACTTTCATTCCGGGAACCGGTCTTTCATAATCGTAGAACTTCATCTCTGTATACACATAAGTAAGATACGTGCCTTCCCTCGGCCCCTTCTTCGTGTAGACTTCCAGGGTGGGATAGGATTCGATATATTTACTCATCTCCACTGCCCTGATCAATTCTGTGGCATCCATGTATTCTACAATCTTAGACAAGGTATCCGTATCCCCTTCTGCCATCGCATTGTAGTAAGTCTGTATGAACTCATTCATTCCCGGTACGGCATCCTGCTCAAGGGGAACCTGCGGAACCGTGATCATCGTCCCCGCCGCATCCATGTCCTCAGCCGACACAGCCGTTTCTTCCTGCTCTACTTTTCTCTTATTGGCACTAATCGCCGTCACTACCGTAATCACTATACAAACCGCCAGTACCACAGGCATCACAATCTTAGAATACCGAATCAGCCAGTCCTTGACAGCCTCAAACTTTGCTTTCAGCAAATCCTGTACCGTATTATTTGATGTATTCATCCACAACAACCTTTCTAAACACAAATTGAGACGCAAGTCTCAATCCAAAAATCATTCTTCTTATGTTCCGATTCCCCTCAATCTGAAAAGAAGCCGGCGTATTTTCAGGTAGCTTTTGCCCGAAAATACGCTTTGTTCAGTGCACCCGACAGGACTCGAACCTGCATCAAAGGCGTCGGAGGCCTACGTTTTATCCATTAGACTACGGGTGCTCACTCTGATGCAGCAAATGTTACAAATTTGTTACATCGTTAGTATCATACCACAAGTGAGCACCTTTGTCCAGTCTTCAAATCCTTAAGAAAAAATTTCCTCTACTTCCGCCTTATTTTTGCTGTACCGGTAAAGTTTATAGGAGAGCACTTCCTCCGGCTACACTTGGGTTCTGTTGACCTCGTCTACCATCTTCATATAGAAATCATACCCTTTTTGGTGATCGTCCGGAATCAGCAGTACTTCATGGATGGAACTTGGCAGAATCAACAGATCACAGTCCATCTGCTCCGCCAGATTTTTTAATTGTTCGGAGTACAACAGCGCTGCCGCACCGTATAGCTTCTCCTGATTTGTGAGCACATACATCGGCACTTCTTCATTCCTGTGTACCACAATCCCTGTCATTTGGGAAAAGAGTTCCGGCATGGAAATCAAAAGCTCCGGCATACCCTCCTTCATATTCTGCTTGGCCGTCCGATAGAGACTATCCACATCCTGTCCCCACATGGTCATATGCTGGCAGTGGATTGTGATGGAAGCTCTGCCCAATATCTCCTCTTCCATTGCATAATAAAAAACACCGGCCAGATCATGCCACCTAAAATACGGCACCTCTTCCAAAAGTTTGCGGTTTTTATCAAAATTAATCAGCTTGTAAAAAATCTTATCTTTTACTTGTGTAAAATCTCGAAAAAAGTCCATATCCAGCTTGACATCCTGCATATGTCCCTTACAGACATCCACAATCTTATCCGCCAGCGTCTCTATGACTGTTCCTTCCAGATACTCCTCGTATAACCCTTCCAAATAAACAGTGGGGGAAATCTTATCTGCCTTTGCTGCAACCACAATGCCAGTGAGTTCGACATCATTATTCTTCGTCACTTTTGTCACTCTGATTTCATAAGCCTTTCCCATATTTCTACGCACTAAATCCACAATTTTTTCTACAAATGCATCAAAATTCATTTTTCCTCTTTCCCATTCTCTCCGCGCAAAGTGGTCAACAGGTTCTCTTCTTGCAAAAGCAAAAGCCACACAAAAAAGACAACGTAAACTTTCGCTCACATTGTCTTATAGGCCTGTATTATGACATATAATATCCCTTATACTCTAGATAAATATTCTCCCGTTCTGGTGTCAATCTTAATAACCTCTCCATTCTCCACAAACAAGGGGACCATTACCTTCGCACCAGTCTCCACGATAGCGGGCTTTGTAGCACCTGTGGCCGTATCTCCTTTAAAACCTGGCTCCGTGTCCGTAATCTGAAGCTCTACGAACAGAGGCGGCTCTATGGCGAACACATTGTCATTATAGGAACAAATCTTAACCATCTCATTTTCTTTCACAAACTTGAGTGCATCTCCCACCGTGTCACCGTTGAGTGCAATCTGGTCATAAGTCTCTGTGTCCATAAAGTTAAACAGGTCACCGTCTGAGTATAAATACTGCATATCTTTTCTGTCAATTCGTGCCTGGGGGCATTTCTCAGTGGGTCTGAAAGTCTTCTCTACCACGCCGCCGTTGATGATATTCTTAAGCTTGGTCCTGACAAATGCTGCTCCCTTTCCGGGTTTCACATGTTGGAACTCTACTATCTGATAAACATTACCCTCGAATTCGATGGTAATGCCGTTTCTGAAATCACCTGCTGAAATCATAAACTAAATCCTCCTATAGTTTTTCACAAATATAATTCTTTTCTAGTGTATACTATAAGATTTCATTTTTCAACCTCTTTCCCGAAAATATATAAAACTTTTTGTGACCCGCTTTTTGATTCAGTATATGACCGCACTGGTAATGGCACAGGCCTTTACTACCATTTCCGCCATCTGATTTTCCACCCTTAAATTGACCTTGATGTCGCGGCCGGTTCGATTTAAAAGAATACACACAATCTGGTCATCGGGGTTCAAAAAAGCTGCGGCCTCTAATGCTTCCGTATAACTGCTGCTGCCGATTCGAACTGCTCCCGGCTTAATAAAATGCGCAAAATGCCAAAGATAGTCTGCTGTGTTTCGCCTGACCAGTACTTTTTGCTGCGTATCATACATAAAAGGAGCATCGCAGAAATTTCCTGTATGATTCGGTCCGCCCGACGCATCCAGCACAATATTCCAGTCATAAAAGGCACTCATGCCCTGTTTCATATTGCCGATTATATCATGGGCATACTTTTGGGCATTTTTTAAAGCATCGTCTTTCGCAAATTTACTGTATTCTATACAGGCTTCCGACAAGATCAATTTCTTCTCCGGAAACTTTTCATGTAACATTCCAAGGGCCTCAAAATGATCGCCGCTGTACCAGTGAAACGCGATGCCCGACACCATATGATCGGTGGTATTGTCTATGATTTCACAAGCGCGTTCATAAACCCGCTCCTTGTTGTGGTCCCAGATAAAGACTTCCACATCGGTAAGCCCGTTTTTCTTAAGTGCCGGCCACATATAATCCCTTAAGAACTCCTTTTCCTGCTGTGCCGTATAGATACAGGAATCCCAGGTCTGATCTGCCTTCGGCTCATTCTGCAGACTGATACGCTTTACCAGATATCCCCTCTTTCTGTACTCGCTGATGTATCGACAGATATAGTCTGCCCAGATACTTCTATACTCTGGTTTTAACGTTCCTCCATGATTCCTGTTCCGGTTTGTCTTCATATACGCCGGCGGGCTCCAGGGGGTGAGCATAATCTCCAGCTCAGTGCCATATATCCTCTGTGCGTCCTCTAATAACGGCAGGATATTCTTCTCTACTCTCTCCAGTTGAAAATGCTCAAATGTTCTGTCTTCTGCGTCCGACACGGCCTCATAATGTCCCAGAGAGAAATCGCAGCTGTCAATCGGAATACGTACCATGCGGTATCCCATTTCTTCCGCCCCAAAATATGTACGTATCATCTCTTCCTTCTGGGCTTCACCCATCTGATTGTAGATATAGCCTGCAGACTCCGTCAAAGCGCCGCCAAACCCTTCAAACACCTGATATTTCACAGAAGGGTAGATATTCAACAGACAATTTTCCTCCCCGTCATCCGCCCAAAACTGGGCGGCCTCTTCCTTACGCTTTAACTTATGTTCCTGATATAGAGTGCTAACATACCTTATGTTCCTTTTCCTCATATCCCAACTTCTGCCTCCTTTTTCTTCCTATCGATACGCCTTTCGATACTCTGAGGGTGACTGTCCTTTTATCTTCTTAAATACTTTGGAGAAATATTTCTCATCCTTAAACCCAACTTTATAGGCAATCTCGTAGGTTTTCAGATAGTTTTGCTGTAAATAAGTACAGGCATGTTCTATACGGATTTCATTGAGGCAGTCCACAAATCCTTTTGACAACTGTTTTTGGAAAAGTGTGGAGAGATATCCCGGCGATATCCCCGCCCGCTGCGCCACATCCACCAGCATCATGTTTTCGTAATAATGCTCCTCCATATATTCCATCGCCAGTTCCACCATATGATTCTTCTCTTCCACAGGTTCTGTTCTGGCCGCTTCCCATTGACCAAACATTTCATCCGCCGCCCGGTTCACCCTCTGTAATATGTCAGAAGATCTCACAGGCTTTAAAAGATACTCCCTGGCCCCCAGCCGCAACGCCTGTTGACAGTATTTAAACTCATCATAAGCGCTCAATATCATTGTATACGGCAGAATATCCGCCCGTCTCGCCTCCTGCATGACCTCGAGTCCATTCAGCAAAGGCATCTGCACATCCAGGAACATGATGTCTGGTTTGTCTCTGAATATGATATCCAAAGCTTCCCTTCCATTGGCGGCAAGATATATTTTTTCAAACCGGTCTGTATGTAATTGTATATATTTTGCGATGCCATTCCGGACAGTGTCTTCGTCATCCGCGATCAATAATTTGATACTCATACTGTCTAATCTCCTTCAATCCGCATGGAACAGAAATATTTACAGTCGTTCCCTGTCCCACTTTACTTTCAATCCAAAGTTTATATCTTTCATGATAAATCAGTTCCAGCCGTTCCTTAACATTTCTGATTGCATATCTGCCAATACGCTGGCTTGCGTATTTACCAGCATCCGCCTTCTCCCAGATTGCCTCCATCTGTTCATGGCTCATGCCAACACCTGTATCCTTAATCTGAAAAGTCATATATTTCTCCACCTTTGTTCCTACGATGGACAACGCATATTCTCCGTCAGCTTTTTCAAATCCATGTACGATGGCATTCTCCACAAAGGGCTGCAAAATCAACTTTGGAATCTCTTCGTCCAAAATAGCATCTTCCAGAAGAATCTCATAATTTAAACGTTTGCCAAACCGCATTTTCTGGATATGCAGATATCTGTCCAACAGCTGGGCCTCCGTCCTCACCCTGACAATCCCGTCCCCCCTGTTTAGGACAAGGCGGAACAGCTGCGAAAGTGACAGGATATCTTCGGCGATTTCATCATTTCCCGATTCTGTTGCCTTCCAATATAGGGAATCCAGCGTATTATACAGGAAATGCGGATTGATCTGCGCCTGCAGCATATCCAGTTCGCTTTCTCTTTCTTTGAGCGCCAAAACATAATTCTTATCGATCAATTCCCTGATGTCATCCACCATCGTATTAAAACATGCCGATGCTTCACCCACTTCATCCTGGGTCATCACTTCCACCTTCTGACTAAAATCCCCCTGCTTGAAATTCTCCATTGCAACACGCAGTGTATATAAAGGTTTGGATACCAGGTTGGAAACCACAGACAGCACCGGATACAAACCAATCAAAAAGCCCATCAGCAAAGCCAAAGGCGCATAAACGATGGTGTTACTCAAATCCCGCCATCCAATCTTTCGCACAATTTGATAGACAATCGTCCCCGTCTCCTCCTCCTGGCATTGATATATGTTATAATTTCCCCACCTATCTATTGGGGGCAGCTTTTCTCCCACTGGCTGTGAAAACTTCTCTGCTGCGGCCTGGGAAATGATCTGGTCGTCTATATTGCCACAGCGCACAAGTTCCGCACCGTATCCACTCACCACCACCACCGCTTCCTGCCTGTCACGCAGGGAGTTTTGACATATTTCATCAAAGATCTCTGCCGAGGAACCAATGACAAGATAGCCCAGCTTGTGACGCCTTGCCATATCATAAATTTCCCGATACATCACAATTTTGTCGCTCTGGTTAAACTGATAGGTATCAGAATGATAGCGGCCTACTCTCTGCCAGAGAAATTTTCCTTTTTCCTTCGTGGATTGAAGGTAAATCTGCTGCTCTCTCACCTGTTCCATACTGCTTAGATACGAAGAACGGTCAACACAGCTAAGATAGGGATTGATTCCGTTTTCAGGATAAACAGCAACTGTTTTAATCTGTCCATCGAGTGCAACCATATCCTGTATTATCTGCATAGGCGCGTAATTGAGCCAAAGTCTGGCATCCCGATTCAGTTCCTCTGGTTCATCCGTCGTCAAAATCTGTCTGATCTCATCATTGATGCTGATGTAGGTTCCCATTTCCATGATATTTTTCTGCACCACACCGATACTGTCTGAAATACTATGCACATTCTGAATGCATCTGTCTTCCTCAACCTGCACCGCCGTCTGGGAATTATGGACAAGGAGAAGGATACTGATCAACAGTAGAATAGGGGTGATGATCAAATAGCTGTAAAAAACCAGTTTCTGACGAACGCTCAGCTTTTTAATCCAATCCTTTATCTGTCTCATAGTATCCTCCCCGCCCATAACATAGCAAAATTTTATTTATCTTATCCTTTTATAGCCCCCATTGCAACACCCTTTGTGATATGTTTGTTTAAGATAATATATACGATGACCGCAGGTGCCGCCGTCAATGCCATCACGGCAAACTGGACAGCATAATTAGAAGAATACTCCCCTGTAAACTCCAGCACAGAAAAGGGCAGGGTTTTCCATGCAGGCGTACTCAAATAGGTGCTTGCCATCATAAATTCATTCCAGTTATTTAGAAAAGTCATAATTGCCACTGTGGCAATGGACGGTTTTAATAGCGGGGTGACTATCTGGAATACAATTCTGTATATACCGCACCCGTCCATCACTGCCGCTTCCTCCAGCTCTTTGGGAACAGACTGGATAAATCCTGTCATGAGAAACATTCCCTGGGGCAGGGAAAATGCTACATAAGGAATCAGCAGGGCCCAGATAGTGTCTGTCAAATGCAGCATGTTATAAATCTTATAATTAGGCAGAAGGGTGGCATGAATGGGAATCATCATCCCCATAACAAGCATCGTGCTCACCAGCCCGCTCAGTTTCCACCTCATACGCACACAGGCAAAGGCCGCCATAATGGAAATCACCACCACCAGAATCACGGCCAGGGTATTGATCAGAACGCTGTTTCTCAGATAATGCAGGAAATTGCCATCCACAAACGCCTTCACATAATTGTCCCATCGTATTTTCCGTGGAATGATAAGCAATCCGTTCGTAAACATCTCATTGCTGCTGCCAAGGGAAAAGTCAACAAGCCAGATTAATGGAAACAACTGGATTATCGCAACAAAAATCAGTACAATCCACAAAATAATCTTTGCCGCCCTTTTATTGTTTTCTCTCATCATAATCACCCCCTACACATCCTGTTTGCTTCTGAATATACGGTTAAGTCCCACTGTCGCAAGCACACAGATGATAATAAATACCACACCGATTGCATTGCCATATCCATATTTGAATGCCTTGAAAGCCTGCTGGTATAGATAATTGGCCGCAAACTGCGTACTGTTGTTTGGACCGCCGTTGGTCAACAGATATACGGTTTCCATCTGTTTTAATGCCGAGATGACTGCCATCGTCACATTAATCTGTATCACGGGTTTCATCAGGGGAAGTGTCACCCTGAAAAATGTGGTCCACCAATTGGCGCCATCAATGGAAGCTGCCTCATACAAAACAGGATCTATATTTTTAATGCCCGTATAATATATCAGCATCCCCCATCCAAATCCGTGCCAGATCAATACAATAAGTACTGACCATATGGCATTTTGCTGTGACAGCCAATTAATCTGGCCCTGATAACCAAAGGCCTTTAACATGTTATTCAAAAGACCGAAATCCGGATTGTATATGAATTTCCACAGATAAGCGATGACCGCTACCGAGATGACATTTGGTATGAAATAAATACACCGGAAAATTCCCCAATGTCATTTAGATAAGGACGATGCAAAGAACAGTGTATGTAGAAATATG
>CAJUFU010000016.1:42175-56106 GCA_910585555.1 uncultured Lachnospiraceae bacterium | reverse complement strand
CATATATTTCCAATATTAGCAACTATAGGCAATAAACAATCACTTTATATATATATGCCAATGAATGTGTTATTATATTCTGGATACCTGGTAAACATTACCATGGCATTGGAGGAAGCGGCTAAGGTGGATGGGGCATCCACATGGAGAACTTATTGGAAGATTATCTTCCCCATCATGCGGCCCATGCATGCGACGGTGGCAGTACTGACAGCATTGGCAGTATGGAATGACGTGATGACACCCCTTGTTATCATGGCAGGTTCCGGACAGAATACACTGCCCCTTGCACAGCTTAACTTCCAGTCACAGTTTGGAACGAACTATAACCTGGCATTTGCCTCCTATCTGCTTTCACTGATACCGATTTTGATCTTCTACGTGATATGCCAGAAGCAGATTTTGAACGGCGTTGTCAATGGTGCGGTGAAGTAAAGAGAAAGAACGAAGTAAGAAAAAGGTTTGGTACAGCATATGGCGATTCTATTTCAACAGGATGAAAAAACTTTTACATTACAGACGAAACAGACGACATATCAGATGAAAATAGATGAGTTCGGATATCTTCTGCACCTGTATTACGGTGGGAAGATATCCGGGAACATGAATTATCTATTGACTTATTATGACAGAGGATTTTCTGCAAATCCCTATGATGCGGGGGCGGACAGGACTTATTCTATGGATGCGCTGCCCCAGGAATATCCCACTACAGGGATAGGAGATTATAGAAGCAGTGGTCTTGTGGTACGCAATCAGGATGAATCAGAGTGCTGCGATCTGCGCTATACCGGACATGAGATAAGAAATGGCAAGTATGGACTGCCGGGGCTCCCGGCGGTCTATGCTGACAATAAGGAAGCGCAGACACTTGAGATCAGGCTGGAAGACGCGGTGAGTAAGGTACAGGTGCGTCTGCTGTACGGTGTATTAGAGGAAGACGACATCATTACCAGAAGCGTACAGATCGTCAACGGCGGCACTGACAGCGTGATAATAGAGAAGGCGGCTAGCGTCTGCCTGGATTTTGTGACCGGCGACTTTGACTTGGTCAGTTTCTATGGCAGACATGCTATGGAACGCAGTATGCAGCGTACCCCCATAGCACACGGCAGTCAGGTGATTGGCAGCCGCAGAGGCAGTTCCAGCCACCAGTATAACCCGGCAGTGGTCATCGCTGATAAAGATGCCACGGAAGATTATGGAAGCTGCTACGGTATGGTTTTTGTCTACAGCGGCAATTTCCTGTGCGAGGCTGAGAAAGACCAGTATAATCAGACAAGAGTCATCATGGGTCTGCAAAGCGATCTGTTTCATTATCACTTGGAAGCAGGGGAGAGTTTGACGGTGCCGGAGACCATCCTGTGTTATTCTGACCAGGGATTTGGCGCACTGTCTGTCAAATATCACCATTGTATCAGAGACCATGTGTGCCGGGGCGTATATAAAAACAGCCCCAGACCCATATTGGTCAACAGCTGGGAGGCGGCTTACTTTCATTTCGATGGCGAGACAATCTGTCAGCTGGCGAAGGATGCGGCGGAGCTTGGCATCGACATGGTGGTCATGGACGACGGCTGGTTTGGCAAAAGAGAAGACGACAACAGCGGACTGGGAGACTGGCAGGTCAATGAGAAAAAGCTTGGCTGCAGCCTTGGAGAGTTGATACAAAAGGTCAATGAAACCGGTGTGAAATTCGGTATCTGGATTGAGCCGGAGATGGTGTCTGAGGACAGTGACTTGTACCGGGCACATCCGGATTGGGCCATGTTAAATCCCAGAAGAAATCCGGTACGAAGCCGCAATCAGCTGGTGCTTGATTTCTCGAGAAAAGAAGTGCGGGACTATATCTTTGAAAAGATCTGTGATGTGCTCGACCAGGGTAATATCGAGTACGTAAAATGGGATATGAACAGAAGCATCTCAGATGTCTATTCCGCGGATAACAGGCAGGGAAGAGTGGCCTATGATTATGTGCTTGGCGTTTATGATTTCTTAGAAAAGCTGACAGCCAAGTATCCGCACCTTCTGATAGAGGGATGCTGTGGCGGAGGCGGCAGATTTGATGCCGGCATGTTATTCTATACGCCCCAGATCTGGTGCAGCGATAATACGGATGCACTTGATAGAATACAGATTCAGTATGGGACATCCTTCTTCTATCCTATGGCGGCTATGGCGGCTCATGTGTCTGCAGTACCCAATCATCAGACAGGCAGAAGTATCAGTATGCATACCAGAGGCGTTGTGGCTATGACAGGGGCGTTCGGTTATGAATTTTCTCTGGGGAAACTCTCGGAAGAAGAAAAAGACCAGGTCAAAGAGCAGATTAAGGTCTATAAGGAATATGAAGGGTTGATCAGCAATGGAGACTATTATCGGCTCTCCAATCCTTTCCAGGATGCTTTCGCGGCCTGGATGCTTGTATCGAAAGACCGCCGGACGGCGCTTCTTAGTGTGGTGTTATTGGAGACCCACGGTAATATGACGGTCAACTATGTGAAATTAAAAGGGCTTTTGCCGGATGCTTCTTATGAGGAAAAGGAAAGTAAAAAATGTTATCAGGGCATGGCCTTGATGCAGGCAGGAATCCCCCTGCCGGTGGAGATGAAAGAATACCCTGCTTATCAGTTTTTGTTTACGGTAAAAGGGTGATTCACCATAAAGGAACAGGCCTGCTTCGTCACGCTGCTGTGACGGGCGGGCCTGTTTCATCGTATTGCCTGTTACTTTTCCTTATTCTACAACTTCCTCCCCTTGATTCTCCAGTGCCTTATTGAGAGAACTGGTGATGGCGTCTAAGAGAATCGTGGAAGTATATTTGCTGTCGTCGCTATATGTAATACCTTCCAGACTCTGGTTCGTAATAATCTGATCTGCCAGATCTTCGAAGGAAGGCTGGATGAGAGGATACATGGTAGTGACGGCTTCATCCAGATTCACAAGTCGGATGGCATTGATATTCTTTTCGTCCACGGTCACCTCAATCTCCACCACGTTGTCATTCAGGATTAAAGAGGTGGTGTATACACCGGGCACATAAGAATTTTCTGTAGTCTGCGTCACGGTGGACATGGTTTCCCTCTTTTCTTCCTTGGGCAGGAACATGATGATGAGCAGGATGATGAAGAGGATACCGAGGGCCGCGAAGATGCCGGTATATATTAACTCTTTTACGTGAAGCACGACAATTTTGGTTTTAGAACTCATACAAATATCCCCATAATGAATCTTTTTTATCAGTTTATGCGGTGGGGGTGGGGATTATGCGCATGTATCCAAATAAAGAAACTGTCACCTTACGATTTCTGATTCGTTAAGACGACAGCTTTATAAATGATTTATAGATACGCGCTATAACAAAATAAAAGTAGTTACTAAGGTTGCAATGATAGCTCCAATTGCAGCGGTGAGAATAGGTATAATAAATTTGTCCTTTACAGAAGTTTTTTTGTACCTTTTCTTTGCGTCTATTAAGGAAGACTCTCGAAGATGTAGTGTTTTTAGGTAGTCCTCCAATTTTACGGCAATATCCTCAGCAATGAATTGATTTGCCGCTTGATTCGCGGCTTCTTCTACACTTTTGGTGATTTTATAATTGTTAACTTTTTGAATAAGAGCTTCTAGTTCTGGACGGATTTTAGTATAGTACTCTGGAAATGTCCCCTGAATCTGTTCATATGTATAATTATCCAGAATGCGCCTATATTCTTCTGTAACATTTACCAGCATCCATTCAATTGAATCGCTATAGGCTCTTTGCAGATGCGATCTTGCGGCATTTATGGATTCTCTGATTTTATCTTTATTGTCAGTTTGTTCCCCATAATCCAGAGCGCGCATAAAGTGATCAAGACAGTATCTAAGTTCATGCAGTGGCTGGATATATGATTTATTTAGGGAATCCATGGACTCAGCTTTGATTACAATTTCTTTTGTCTTATTATACCAGTCTTTCAATAAACTGATTTCATTTGTAAAATCATCTAGCATTATCTTACTTCCTTTATGGGAGTTTCGTTCCTAAGACTCTATCGCTTCGTTTTTCAAATTCACCTGTTTTATAAATATTGCCAATGGCGGTTCTTACATGTCCTCTGAAAAACTTAGGATGATTTAAAATTCCTTTGATGGTAGAGTCATTAATTACAGGCATGTTGTAGGATTTTTCTGATATTTTTTTGTCTTTTTTGTGTTTCATGGGACTCGTTCCTTTTTCTGCTAATTACGCGATTCAGAGGTTTGATTATAAGTATTTCAAAATAATTATAAATTATCCATATGAACAATTTTACTAATTGAATATGGGCATGTCAAGACAAACTTAGTTACTTTGACATAAACCTGTAAGGGGATTTGTCTTTATCAAAATATCATAATTGCAAAAAAATTACCAGCTTTTTAAATATATGATTTTACATCACGCATAGTTCCTCATTTTATATAAAGGTTTTAAATATTTTAGACATCTTGCAACAGCTTTTTTGTATAAAGTTAAAGTTGTTGACAAAGGCGCAAAATAACTGTTATGATGAGACAGAACAAAGACGTTCTTACTGCGATACGGCAGGATAAGAATGTCTTTTTGCGTATATGGGAACGAATCCGGAAGAATCCGCCCGGAGGATGTGAGGGCGCTTCATAGCAGTGTAAGAAAGAGCTGAGAACAGGAAAGGCAGGTAAAATATGAGAAAAGATTATGGGAAAGAAGATATCATACGTCTGGTGGAAGAGGAGGATGTGGAGTTTATCAGGCTGCAGTTTACGGATATTTTTGGTAATCTTAAAAACGTGGCTGTCACAGCCAGTCAGTTGGAGAAGGCGCTTGACAATGAGTGTATGTTTGACGGGTATGCCATAGAGGGATTTGCCAAAATCGAGGAGTCCGATATGTATCTGTATCCGGATTACAGCACGCTGGAGGTATTTCCCTGGCGGCCCCAGCAGGGAAAGGTGGCGCGCCTGATCTGTGACGTGCACCGTCCGGATGGGGAGCCTTTTGAGGGAGATCCTCGTTTTATCCTGAAAAAGGCCATTAAAGAGGCGGCGGATTTGGGCTATATCTTTAATGCGGGGGCGGAGTGTGAGTTTTTCCTGTTTCATCTGGATGACAATGGGATGCCTACCACCATCACCCATGAGCAGGGGGGATATTTTGATGTGGGGCCCATGGATTTTGGAGAAAATGCGAGAAGGGACATGGTGCTTACCTTAGAAGATATGGGATTTGTGGTGGAGGCTTCCCATCACGACGTGGCGCCGGCCCAGCATGAGATTAATTTCCGTTACGATGAGGCCCTGGCCACGGCGGATAATATCATGACCTTTAAGCTGGCTGTAAAGACCATTGCCCGCAGACACGGCCTGCACGCCACGTTTATGCCAAAGCCCAAATACGGGGTGAACGGTTCCGGTATGCATGTGAACATGTCGCTGACCAAGGATGGCAGGAATATCTTTACGGATGAGGCGGATAAGCGGGGTCTGAGCCAGGAAGCTTATTATTTTATCGGCGGTATCATGAAGCACATGCGGGCCATGACGGCGATCACGAATCCCCTTGTAAATTCTTATAAAAGACTGGTGCCGGGCTATGAGGCGCCCGCTTATATCACATGGAGCGCTACCAACAGAAGCCCCCTGATTCGGATTCCGGCTTCTCACGGTACGGGCACCAGATTGGAACTGCGATGCCCGGACCCTTCTGCGAATCCTTATCTGGCGCTGGCAGTATGCCTGCGGGCGGGCTTGGACGGGATAAAGAACCGGATTCTGCCGCCGGAGAGCGTGAACCGGGATGTGTATAGCATGAGCGTGCAGGAGCGGTGTGAGAGAGGCATCGAAGAGATGCCGGGTACATTGCTTGAGGCAGTCCATGAGATGGAGAAGGACGATTTTATGAAAGAGGCGCTGGGCGGGCATGTCTTTGAAAAGTATATTGCGGCCAAAAAGGAGGAGTGGGATCGTTACCGTTTTCAGGTGACGGACTGGGAAATCAATGAGTATCTGAATAAATATTAAGGTGGCGTCAGCGGGGAGTTGTCCAATCATGCATTATTTGGCAGAAGGGAGGTGTGCGTGTGATCAACATCATAGTGGTTTTAGCGAAACAAGAAGATGCCAAAGGCATCCGTAGTCTGCTGATGAAGAATGGATTCCATGTCAATGCAGTCTGTACCACCGGCTCTCAGGTGCTTAGTAAGACAGATGAATTAAATGACGGAATTGTCATTTGCGGTTACAGACTGCCGGATATGATGTATTCTGAATTACACGACTGCCTTCCCAAAGGATTTGAAATGCTGCTGCTGGCATCCCATGGGGTATTAAATGACTGTATCGGCAACGATATTGTCTGTCTGGCCATGCCCTTAAAAGTGCATGATTTGATCAATACAGTGGATATGATGAGCCAGACCATGGAGCGCAGAAGAAGGCGCGCCAGATTAAAACCAAAGGAGCGCAGTCTTAAAGAGGAGGCGTTGATCAAGGAGGCAAAAGAGCTTCTGATGAACCGCAATAATATGGATGAGGAAGAAGCCTATCGGTATATCCAGAAATGCAGTATGGACAGCGGCACAAATATGGTGGAGACGGCCCAGATGGTGCTGGTGATGATGCGGGGATGAGTGTGGAGAATGCCCCGCGTTGTTGTGGTATGATGAAGGAAGTAGAAGGGCAGAGCCGCAGGAATGTCCGGTAGCAGTTTTTGCATAGCAGTGTGCAGATATCGTGCTTTTTTTGTGAGACTCTTGTGGTATGCTGTTACTATGCAGTGGCGTGTCAGAGGCAATGTATAACGGAAAGGATGTGCAATATGAAGTTTACGAAAATGTATGGCTGCGGAAATGATTATATTTATATTGACGGCGCAAAGGAGAAGATTGCCCAGGCGGACAAGGAAGCGTTTGTGCGGCGGGTCAGTGACCGGCATTTTGGCGTGGGCGGCGATGGTGTGATCTTTATCAATCCCTCCAAGGAAGCGGACTTCGAGATGGAGATGTACAATGCGGACGGCAGCAGGGCGGAGATGTGCGGCAACGGCATCCGCTGTGTGGCTAAGTTTGTATATGATAAGGGACTTACAGACAAAACTGACATAAGTGTCATAAGTTGCGGCAAGATAAAGTATCTCCAGCTTTTCTTAAAAGACGGCAAGGTGGATACGGTGCGGGTCAATATGGGAGCACCGGAACTTACAGCGGCTCTGGTGCCGGTGGTCTGCGGGCAGGAGCAGGCGGTGGATGAGACAATCTGTGTGCAGGGACAGGATTATAAAATGACATGTGTGTCAATGGGAAACCCGCACGCGGTGGTCTTTATGGATGGTGTGAAGGAACTGGACATTGAGAAGATTGGGCCCTATTTTGAGAATCATGAGAGATTCCCCAGGCGGACCAACACGGAGTTTGTGGAAGTATTAGACAGACAGACAGTTCTTATGCGGGTCTGGGAGCGGGGCACTGGAGAAACCCTGGCCTGTGGAACAGGGGCCTGCGCTACGGTGGTGTCTGGTGTTTTAAATGGTTTGACGGACGAGACGGTAACTGTTAAACTGTTAGGAGGCGAACTTACGGTAACCTGGGACCAGACGGAGAACCTTGTGTATATGACAGGGCCTGCGGCGACGGTCTTCGACGGGGCTATGGACATTAAGTGACACTAAGGCCGTATAAGACACGGCCTAAGTGTCACTAGAAATGTCCTGGAGAATATCCTGGAATGCGGACATTCTCCGTGAAGGGCTTTCGTGAGGTTCCTTTTGCGAGGTATTTTTTGCGGGGGTTCTTCCGTGTGGTTTTAAAAGTAGATTTGAGGGATAAAAGAGAGGGATTATTATGGTTAAAGTGAATGACAATTATTTGAAATTACCTGGCAGTTATCTTTTTTCTACGATTGGGAAAAAGGTGAACGCTTATGCGGAGGCGAACCCGGATAAGAAGATTATCAGGCTGGGTATCGGGGATGTGACGCAGCCTCTTTCTCCGGCTGTGATCAGTGCCCTCCATAGCGCTGTGGACGAGATGGCGGATGCAAAAACCTTCCGCGGTTATGCGCCGGACCTTGGCTATGAATTTTTGCGGACGGCAATTGCGGATAACGATTATAAGGCAAGGGGCTGTGAGATTGCGGCGGACGAGATTTTCATTTCCGACGGTGCGAAATGTGATTCCGGCAATATTCAGGAAATCTTTGCGCTGGACAATAAGATTGCGGTCTGCGACCCGGTGTATCCGGTGTATGTGGATACCAATGTGATGGCCGGCAGAACAGGGACCTACGATGCCGCCTCTGGCAATTGGAGCGATGTGATTTACATGCCCTGCATCGAGGAGAACGGATTTGCACCGCAGCTGCCCAAGGAGGTGCCGGATTTGATTTATCTGTGCTTCCCCAATAACCCCACCGGCTCCACCATCACGAAAGCGCAGCTACAGGAGTGGGTGGATTATGCCAATAAGAACGGTTCCGTTATCATTTACGATGCGGCTTATGAGGCGTATATCTCCGAGGAGGATGTACCGCACTCTATCTATGAGTGCGAGGGAGCCAGGACTTGTGCCATCGAACTGCGGTCCTTCTCCAAAAACGCAGGATTTACCGGCGTGCGTCTTGGTCTTACGGTGATACCCAAAGACTTAAAGGCAGGAGACGTGGCCTTGCATGGACTCTGGGCGAGAAGGCACGGCACCAAGTATAACGGTGCGCCCTACATCATTCAGAGAGCAGGGGAAGCAGTCTATAGCGAGGCAGGCAAGCGGGAGACCAAAGAGCTGGTTGCTTATTATATGAAAAATGCGGCTTATATCCTGGATGGCTTAAAGAGCGCGGGCTACAGCGTTTCCGGCGGTGTCAATGCGCCGTATATCTGGCTGAAAGCGCCGAACGGCATGACCAGCTGGGAGTTCTTCGATTATCTGCTGGAAAAGGCCAATGTGGTGGGAACACCGGGTTCGGGATTTGGCCCAAGCGGCGAGACCTATTTCAGATTGACGGCTTTTGGCAGTTATGAAAATACGGTGGAAGCTGTGGACAGAATCAAAAAACTGTAGGGATAGGTTTAGAAAATTATTTTGGAGGGCGTGTACTGCGGATCATGTTTGGAGGCGTTGCGCTGAAAACAAGATTGTATTTTTTTAAATACAATATCTGCGTTTCAAGAAACAATACTTGCATTTCAAAATGAATTATGTTATACATGTATACAACATCAAAAAATAGTTCACAATAACTGTAATTGATGTAATAGGAAATGCGATGAAGGAGACTCACCTCACCGAGCACGACAGGAATACGGCGTCACCGACTGAGAGCGCTGTTTGTGCAGAGTCAGGAACGGGAACACTCCGGAGCAGACTGTCTGAAAACCTGCGGGGATAAATTGACGAGAGTGTCATAATTTATCGAAGATGCAGAATCGTAGGACAGTACGTAACACGCGTTAAGTGTAAGAGTGGGTAGAGCGGTCAAATATCTTGACAGAGATATCGGTTTACCAATGCGGGTGGCACCGCGGATATAGCATATCCGTCCCGGAATACAGTAACTGTATTCCGGGACTTTTTACGTTCCGGAGTACGAAACAAAAATGAAGAAAGTAGAGTACGAGACCGCGGAGCGGGGCTCGTGTAGAAAATTCCGCAGGCAAAGCAGGAAGGCAAAGTACGAGACCGTGGAGCGGGGCTCGTGTAGATAATTCCGCAGAAATTTTCTACAAAGGAGGGAACGTTATGACAGGCAAGAACATTTACAGAGACGTAACTTTACAGGAAATCAGTGAAAGCGACATCGGAAAGGAGTTGCGTGTGGCTGGCTGGGTGGAGAATATCCGGGACCACGGCGGGGTATCCTTTATCGACCTTCGGGATATGTACGGGGTACTGCAGGTGGTTCTGCGGGATACTTCGTTATTGAACGGCCTTTCCAAAGAGATGAGCATTTCCATCCAGGGGATTATCGAGAAGCGGGATGAGGAGACCTACAACCCCAGAATCCCTACGGGCACCATCGAGCTGGAAGCCCATAAGGTGGAGGTGCTTGGCAGGGTATACAGACAGCTTCCTTTTGAGATTATGACTTCTAAGGAGACCAGAGAGGATGTGCGCCTAAAATACCGCTATTTGGATTTGCGCAACCAGAAAGTGAAGGACAACATCATTTTCCGCTCCCAGGTGATTGCCTATCTGCGGCAGAAAATGATGGAGCTTGGATTCTTGGAAATTCAGACACCGATTCTTTGTGCCTCTTCCCCGGAAGGCGCCAGAGATTACATTGTGCCTTCCCGGAAATATAAGGGTAAATTTTACGCCCTTCCCCAGGCGCCGCAGCAGTATAAACAGCTTCTGATGGTGTCAGGTTTTGACAAATACTTTCAGATTGCGCCCTGCTTCCGGGACGAGGATGCCAGAGCGGACCGGTCGCCGGGAGAGTTTTATCAGTTGGATTTCGAGATGAGTTTCGCCACCCAGGAGGATGTGTTCCGGGTGGGGGAGGAAGTGCTTTCATCCACTTTTGCAAAGTTTGCGCCACAAGGATTCAGTGTGACAAAGGCCCCCTATCCGGTCATCAGTTACAAAGAGGCTATGCTTTCCTTCGGCACAGACAAACCGGATTTGCGCAACCCTCTTCGGATTATCGATCTGACGGAATTTTTCCAGGGATGCACCTTTAAGCCGTTCCAGGGAAGGACAGTGCGTGCTATCAAGGTACATGCGGAAATGTCCAAAGGCTTCCATGAGAAACTTCTGAAATTTGCCACAGATATGGGCATGGGCGGTCTTGGTTATCTGGAAGTGGATGAAGATATGAGCTACAAAGGACCTATTGACAAGTTTATTCCGGAGGAAAAGAAAAAGGAACTGGCGGCGCTTGCAGACCTTGCGGTCAAAGACACCATTTTCTTTATCGCAGACAAGGAAGAGAGGGCGGCCTACTATGCAGGACAGCTTCGCACGGAATTGGGAGAGAAGTTAGAACTTTTAGAAAAGAACGCATACCGGTTCTGCTATGTGAACGATTTTCCCATGTTTGAGCTTGACCCGGATACGAAACAGATTGGGTTTACCCACAATCCCTTTTCCATGCCCCAGGGCGGATTGGAAGCGCTCATGACAAAGGATCCGCTTGAGGTGCTGGCCTATCAGTATGATATCGTCTGCAACGGCGTGGAGTTATCTTCCGGCGCGGTGCGTAACCACGATCTGGAGATTATGGAGAAAGCCTTTGCCATTGCCGGGTACGATAAGGAAACGCTGCAGACTAAATTCGGAGCACTCTACAATGCCTTTCAGTTTGGCGCACCGCCCCACGCGGGTATGGCGCCGGGCGTGGACCGGATGCTGATGCTGCTTCGAGGGGAAGAGAACATTCGTGAGGTTATCGCCTTCCCCATGAGCGGTTCGGCGCAGGATTTGATGTGCGGCGCGCCGGGCGAAGTGACGGAACAGCAGCTTAGGGAAGTGCATATTAAGATAAGATGAGCGCCCATCGTGCGGGCGCTCCGGAATGGAGGTAACATGGCAAATATAATCAGTGACGAGACAATAGAATATGTAGGAATACTTTCGAAGCTGGAACTCTCCGGTGAGGAGAAGGAACAGGCCAAGAAGGATATGGGCAGGATGTTGGATTATATCGACAAACTGGGAGAATTGGATACCACAGGCGTGGAGCCCATGTCCCATGTGTTCCCGGTACAGAATGTGTTCCGGGAGGATGTGGTGACGAATGGGGATACGAGAGAGCAGCTGCTCTCAAACGCGCCCCAGGAGAAAGACGGTATGTTTATGGTGCCGCGCACATTCTGAGCACGGGGATTCATATGGAGGAAATGACATGGGTATAACAGACATGACAGCCGTGGAACTGGCGGCGACAATCAAGGCGGGGAAGACTACGGCGGTGGAAGCCGCTAAGGCGGTGCTTTCCTTGATTGCAGAAAAAGATAAAGAACTAAATTGTTATGTGACAGTTGACAAAGAAGGGGCCTTGCGACAGGCTGGACTGGTGCAGGAGAAGATTGAAAAGGGGGAGCTTTCGGGACCCTTAGCGGGGGTGCCGGTGGCCCTGAAAGATAACCTATGTACAGAAGGGCTTCTCACCACCTGTGCATCCAGGATTTTGCACAACTTCGTACCCACCTATACGGCGCAGGCGGTCCTGAACTTGCAGAAAGCCGGCGCCGTGATTCTGGGTAAGACGAATATGGATGAGTTTGCCATGGGTTCCACCACGGAGACTTCCGCCTACGGCGTCACCCGAAATCCCCGTAACACGGACCATGTGCCGGGAGGGTCTTCCGGTGGTTCTGCGGCGGCGGTGGCAGCAGGGGAGTGCTTCTATGCTTTGGGCTCCGATACCGGCGGCTCCATCAGACAGCCCGCGTCCTACTGCGGTGTGGTGGGGATGAAACCCACTTACGGTACGGTGTCCCGCTACGGATTGATTGCCTATGGTTCTTCTTTGGACCAGATTGGGCCGCTGACAAAGGACGTGCGGGATTGTGCTACAGTTTTGGAAGCCATTGCCTCCCATGATACGAAGGATTCCACCTCTCTTGACAGGTCGGACACGGACTTTACCAAAGCCCTGGTGGAAGATGTGAGAGGGATGCGGATTGGCATTCCCAATGACTATCTGGGGGAGGGACTGGACGAGGAAGTAAAGGACGCTATCCTTCAGGCGGCTAAGGTCTTAGAAGCCAAAGGGGCGGTGGTGGAACGGTTCGATTTAAGTCTGGTGGAATATGCCATTCCCGCCTACTATACCATAGCGGCGGCGGAGGCCAGTTCCAACCTGGAACGGTTCGATGGCATTAAGTACGGTTACCGCACCGAAGACTATGCGGGACTCCACAACATGTATAAGAAAACCCGTTCCCAGGGATTTGGAGAAGAAGTGAAACGCCGTATTATGCTGGGGTCCTTTGTTTTAAGTTCGGGTTATTACGATGCCTATTACCTGAAAGCGCTTCGGGTGAAGGCGCTGATCAAGAAAGCTTTCGATGAGGCCTTTGCAAAATACGATTTGATTCTGGGGCCTGTGGCACCCACCACGGCACCCAAGTTAGGGGAGAGTCTGGCGGACCCGATCAAGATGTATCTGGGGGATATTTATACCATCGCCGTGAATCTGGCGGGACTGCCGGGCATCAGCGTTCCCTGCGGCCAGGATAGTAAGGGACTTCCCATCGGTATGCAGCTGATCGGAGACTGTTTCCAGGAGAAGAAACTGCTGCAGGCGGCCTATACTTTTGAAAGGTATGAGAAGAAGTAAAGACTTTCATGACTATTTGTGCCGCTCACCGAAGGCGGCGGAATGGAGATGATTATGAGTAAACAATATGAGACTGTCATCGGCCTGGAGGTGCATGTGGAGCTGGCTTCGAAGACGAAGATATTCTGCGGCTGTTCCACGGCTTTCGGCGCCGCGCCCAATACCCAGACCTGTCCGGTCTGCACCGGTATGCCGGGCTCCTTGCCGGTATTAAATAAACAGGTACTGGAATATGCCATCGCAGTGGGGCTTGCCACCAACTGCCATATTACAAGATATGCGAAGTTTGACCGGAAGAATTATTTCTATCCGGATAATCCGCAGAACTACCAGATATCCCAGCTGTATCTACCCATCTGTCGAGACGGCGGCGTGGAGATTGAGACCGAAGAAGGGGGCAGGAAGATTGTGGGCATCCATGAGATTCACATGGAGGAGGATGCGGGCAAACTGATACATGATGAGTGGGAAGATTGTTCCCTGGTGGATTACAACCGCTCCGGGGTGCCTTTGATTGAAATTGTATCCGAACCGGATATGCGCAGTGCCGAGGAGGTCATAGCCTATCTGGAAAAGCTGCGGCTGATCATCCAGTATCTGGGAGCGTCCGACTGTAAACTGCAGGAGGGCTCCATGCGGGCGGATGTGAACCTGTC
>CAJUFU010000016.1:0-42165 GCA_910585555.1 uncultured Lachnospiraceae bacterium | reverse complement strand
GGCGAAGGAGTTTGGCGTGCGCACGGAGATGAAGAACTTAAATTCCTTCAAGGCCATTTCCAGGGCCATTGCGGGGGAGAGAGAGCGCCAGATCGATTTAATAGAGGCCGGGGAAAAGGTGGTACAGGAAACCCGCAGATGGGACGACGGCAAGGGGGAGTCCTACGCCATGCGCAGTAAGGAGGACGCCCAGGATTATCGGTATTTCCCTGACCCGGACCTTGTGCCCATCAGGGTCAGCGATGAGATGCTTGCACAAATCCGTGACAGACAGCCGGAATTTCGCGAGGAAAAGATGAAGCGCTACCGGGAGGAATTTGCCATTCCCGATTATGACATTGAGATCATCACCCAGTCCAAGCATATGGCGGATATCTTCGAGGCTGCCGTGGCCCTTGGAGCGGAGCCGAAGAAGGTTTCCAACTGGCTGATGGGAGAGACCCTGCGCTTGATGAAGGAAAAGGAAGTGGATGCCCAGGATTTACGCTTCTCCCCGGAGCATCTTGCGAAACTGATCGGCCTTGTGGACGAAAGGGCTATCAACAGTTCTGTGGCCAAGGAAGTGTTCGAGGTGATGTTTGAAGAAGATGTGGACCCGGAACAGTACGTGGAGGAGAAAGGGCTTAAGACCGTCAATGACGAGGGAGCCCTTAAGAAGGCCGTGGAGGCAGTGATTGCCGCCAATCCCCAGTCTGTGGCGGATTACAGAGGGGGCAAAGAGAAGGCGATTGGGTTCTTAGTGGGACAGACCATGAAGGCTATGAAGGGGAAGGCTGACCCTGGCGCCGTGAACCGGCTGTTGAAGCAACTTTTATAGCGGCTTTTCGTACGTTAGGCAGAAAGCGGCGCCTGAACAGGTGCAAAGTAAACGACGCAGTCAGATATCTGTGTTAGAATTAGGATGAAAAGTTTTGACGGGAAGATATTCGGAATGATAAACCATGTGCAGAAAGGAACACAGAAGATGAAGAAAAAAGCGTTATTTATCGGAGGAACAGGCGTCATCAGTACCGCCATCGTGAAGCAGCTTGCGAAAGAGGAAGGCTGGGAAGTCTGGCTGCTCAACAGGGGAAACCGCAGGGACGTCATACCGGCGGGCGTCCATCAGATTATCGCAGACATCAATGAGGAGCAGGATGTGGCGGAGAAGATCAAAGATCTTACCTTTGATGCTGTCTGTGAGTTTATCGGTTTTACAGTGAAGGATGTGGAGCGGGATTACAGACTTTTTCAGGGGAAGACAAGGCAGTATATTTATACAAGTTCCGCCTCCGCCTATCATAAACCTGCGGCCGGCTATGTGATTACGGAGGGCACGACCCTTGCCAATCCTCACTGGCAGTATTCCAGAGATAAGATTGCATGTGAGAATTTCTTGATGCAAAAGTACAGGGAAGAAGGATTTCCGGTCACCATCGTAAGACCCAGCCACACTTATGATGAGAGACATGTACCCCTGGGCGTGCATGGGGACAAAGGCTTCTGGCAGGTGATCAAACGCATGATGGAGGGAAAGCCCGTTATCATTCAGGGAGACGGCACTTCCCTGTGGACGCTCACATTTAATCAGGATTTTGCCATTGGCTATAGGGGGCTGATGGGAAACAGACATGCCATCGGGGAAGCTTTTCAGATTACCGGCGATGAAACCCTTACCTGGAACCAGATTTATGCCACAATTGCAGATGTGCTGGGTGTGGAGTTAAAGGCTTACCATGTGTCCTCAGGATTTCTGGCGGCGGCAGGAAAGTCCCGGGGGTATGATTTTGAAGGGAGCCTGCTCGGAGATAAGGCTGTATCGGTGGTTTTTGATAACAGAAAGCTGAAGGCAGCAGTACCGGATATGAGGACCACAGTGCGCTTTGACCAGGGTGCCCGGATTGCCCTGGACTATGTATTGTCCCATCCGGAAGAATGTCAGAGAGAAGATCCGGAATTTGACCAGTGGTGCGACAGTGTGATCGAGGCACTGGAAACAGCCAAGAAGTCTCTACTGGCATAGAGATAAGACGGCGTCAAGATGCCCGGACAGCATCGCAGGCATAGGCTTACCGGGCGGATGAAACGCCCAGATATTCCAGGAACTTCAGCGCAAGCTGGGGTTCCTTGCTGCTTACGGGGATGCCCAATACAGTCTGTGAGGGATGCCCCTGAAACATAGTGTGATTGTCTGCCAGGTAAGTATAATAACCGGCGTCGGCCAGTTTATTGCCGTCCGCCGGGATACAGATGCCGACGGCTATGGGATTTTCCATGGAAGAAGGGTTGGCATGGTCGATATCCTGCTCGTAGACAGCCTTTTGCAGTTCTTCATAGGCAAGGATATCATCACTGTCTTTGCCAAAAGAGGCGGCATCCGTGTAATAGAGATAGTCCTGATAAGGGGCAAGCTCCTCTTTGGTGAAAATAGAGCTCAGGTCATAGAAATATTCCATCTGGGCATATCCTTCAAAGGCTTCCGTGTCGGAGATGATGGCGTTTATTTCTCCCACCTGCATCATGGCCAGCATTTTTTCCCGGCTGCCGGCAGCGTAGGGTGTTCCTGTATCCTCAGATATTACCACAGTTGTGTCAATATAGACCTGGTAATCGTCGGAATCAATGCCCGCAAATTCCAGAAATTCATCTGCCCATAAGGCGGAGGTTTCATCGCTTACCGTGGGGGAAGCCGCATTGATCAGGGTGGCATAGAAACCATAATCTTTGTGCGTCACATAGGACCGGATAAAGGAGATGACAAACGCTGTCACCAGAATGACCACCAAGGTGTGTATTTTATAATAATCCCAAAAATAAGCAAATTTACCCTTGAGGGTCATCTTTTTTGTTTTCTGCTGCTGTTCTTTGATCTCATCATGGATTGACATCTGCGACGACATATGAAACCTCCTCTTTTCGTAAAAAGCCTTCGACAATACTGTAAATGAGGTAAAATATACTGAAACCATCATACTTTTTAAAGGGCGCCATGTCAATGAAACGTTGGTAAATCTTCCTTAAAAAAGTATAAAACATAGGATGTCCATTTTATGCCACATTCTCTTGAAACTTTTTCGGATTTGTTATATGATATTTTTAATATTTCGTGAGGGGACATAAGAATGCGCACTGTGAAAGGAGCAGGGTTATAAAGATGAGTGAAAGTTATGTGGAATGTCTGGTGGCAAGGAAATCTTCCACAGTAATGACCTTTTTGAAGGTATTACTGATTATGCTGACGGTGGTTTTTGTGGTGATTGGAATTCCCTTTCTGCCGGGGCTTGTGGTGGCTGCGGTAACTGGCGTAGCAGCTTATTTTGTTTACTTAAACGCAGAGGTTGAATATGAATATCTATATGTGGACAAAGAGGTCAGCATCGATAAGGTCATGGCTAAGAGCAGGCGGAAGAAAGTGGGCAATTACCCGATTGATCAGATGGAAATTATGGCGCCTTTGAATTCCCACAGACTGGATTCTTATAGGAACCGCAATACGAAGACACTGGATTACAGTTCAGGCATAGCGAATCAGCCGGAAAAACGCTATATGATGGTATGCAATGGAGATATCAAACTGGTCTTTGAACCCAATGAGGAGATGATCAGGGCGATACAGGGTGTTGCGCCCAGAAAGGTGTTTCGAGATTGATGATAAATAATCAGCGCAAAAGAGATTTTGCGCTTTTTATGTAACTGGAAATAATATGCTTAACAACAGGAGGAGACAAAATGGGTCAGATTATTGGCGAAGGGATTACTTTTGATGATGTACTTTTGGTGCCTGGTTATTCCCAGGTGATTCCCAATCAAGTGGACTTAACAACGTATCTAACGAAAAAGATTAAACTCAATATTCCCATGATGAGTGCCGGCATGGATACTGTGACAGAGTACAGGATGGCAATCGCCATGGCAAGACAGGGCGGTATCGGTATCATCCACAAGAACATGTCCATTGAGGCGCAGGCCGAGGAAGTAGATAAGGTCAAACGCTCAGAGAACGGCGTCATCACGGACCCATTTACTTTGAATCCGGATCATACCCTGGCCGAGGCCGATGCGCTGATGGCCAAGTTCAGAATTTCCGGCGTGCCTATTACCGAGGGCAGAAAGTTAGTCGGAATCATTACCAATCGAGATTTGAAATTCGAGACAGATTTCACGAAAAAAATCAAAGAGTCTATGACATCCGAGAATTTGATTACGGCAAAAGCCGGTATCACGCTGGATGAAGCCAAAAAGATTTTGGCACAGGCACGGAAAGAAAAGCTGCCCATCGTTGATGATGACTATAATCTGGTGGGACTTATCACCATCAAGGATATTGAGAAGACCATCAAATATCCGCTCGCTGCGAAGGACAGACAGGGAAGGCTTTTGTGCGGAGCGGCTGTAGGCATCACGGCAAATGTGCTCGACAGAGTGAAGGCATTGATGGATGCCAAGGTGGATGTGGTGGTGCTGGATTCCGCTCATGGTCATTCCGAGAATGTACTGCGCTGTATCAGAATGATCAAGGAAAAGTTCCCCGAACTGCAGGTGATTGCCGGCAATGTGGCTACGGGAGAGGGCACGAAAGCGTTGATTGAAGCGGGTGCGGATGCCGTGAAAGTGGGTATCGGTCCCGGTTCTATCTGTACCACCAGAGTGGTGGCAGGCATCGGTGTGCCGCAGATCTCAGCGATTATGGATGCTTATGCGGTGGCAAAAGAATATGGCGTGCCGATCATTGCGGACGGCGGCATTAAATATTCCGGCGATATGACCAAGGCCATTGCGGCTGGCGGCAATGTCTGCATGATGGGCAGTATGTTTGCGGGATGTGAAGAGAGTCCGGGAACTTATGAACTGTATCAGGGAAGAAAATACAAGGTATATCGTGGCATGGGGTCTATTGCGGCTATGGAGAACGGAAGTAAAGACCGCTATTTCCAAAATGACGCCAAGAAGCTTGTGCCGGAAGGCGTGGAAGGGCGCGTGGCTTACAAGGGAAGCGTGGAGGATACGGTATTCCAGCTGATGGGCGGCCTTCGTTCCGGTATGGGTTACTGCGGTACGGCCACCATCGAGGAACTCAAGCAGAACGGACGGTTCGTGAAGATTTCTGCGGCGTCCTTAAAAGAGAGCCATCCTCATGATATTCATATCACGAAAGAAGCGCCCAATTACAGTGTGGACGAGTAGGTGTAAAGAGCAGGGCATAATGATAGAAAGCAGACAGATGCTTGCAGAGAGCATGATGAAGAAGAAAACAAATGGACGGTATCTATAACAGGATTATTGAAAAAGATGTTATCAAGAAATTGCAGGACAAATTCTGCCTCATGGCAGGAATCTATGCAATGTGCTTAGACAGTGAGGGAGAGCCCCTTTCGGAACTGTCGGGTGAGAAAGAAGATGTGGAACGCCTCATGAATGTGGTGTCAAAAGAACAGATGCATTCTCTTTGCAGCAGGGTGGGGAAAAGCAGTTTGGAAGAGCAGGCGGTAGAGGATACAGAGAATGAGGCCCTAAAATATGCGGCCGTCTGTATCAAAGAGCAGGGCAGGCCGGTCATTACCTGGCTGGTCTGCGCAGTGTTTTCAGATGCGCCTACCGAGGAAGGGCGGGCCTTTGCGGCAGCCTTTGCCTATCAGACTACCCTGGCTCGATTTACCACAGCCTTAGATCTTCTGCGGGAGATCAGCCAGCAGATTGTGTGTCATAAGCTTTCCACACAGGATGTACAGCTGCAGGACGGACAAGGGCAGTATTACAAAGCCGGGACGGAGGCAGCGTTTCGGCGCATGGAGGCAGCCACAGAGGTGATGCAGCTGTTAGACAGTGAGGCGCCAATCGAAGAAGTTATGAAGGTAATCCTGAATGACACAGGGACATTTCTCAGGCTGGATAATGCCTATCTGTGTACAGTATGCGGGGAAAATCAGGATAGGATTGCCGTGACCGCAGAATGGTGCGCTAAAGGGGCGGTTTCCTCCTTTGACCAGGCGGGGTGTCAGCCAAGACCAGCCTATCTGTACCGGGAGAAACCGTTAGTCATTTCTTCCGGCACCTGTGGGGAAGAATTGGAGAAGGATTTAAAGAAAAGCGGGCTTACAGCGCTGGCGGTCATGCCAGTCAAGGTAGAAGATAAGATCAGCCTGTATGCCTGTTTCGAAGTGAGAAAACGCAGCCACACCTGGGATCTGGAGGAAGTTAAGTTCTTAAATGATGCGGTGCGTGTGCTGCAGAGTATTCTTACCAGGCGGATGCACCAAGATGTGCAGAGGGATTCCAATGCCATACTGGAAGAAATTCTTGACCATGTAGGCAGCGCCGTCTATCTGCGGGACAAAGAAACCGGTAAAATACTCTTCGCAAATGGGAGACTTCGCAGCGCATTTCCAGAAGAATTGGAGCAAAATGTGCTTGCTGATATCTTTGAAAGCAGTATTCCTAAAGAAAAGGACAGCGGAAATTTGGAAATATACAGGGAGGACCGCTGTTGCTGGTATGAGCTTTTTTATAAAGAGCTTACCTGGGCGGACAGCAGAAAAGTACTGCTGTGTTCCATCTGTGACATCACAGAGAAAAAGATGTATCAACAGGAGCAGGAAAAACAGCAGAAGCAGGACAAACAGGAAAAACAGGAAACACAAGAAAAGCAGGACGATACGGAACGCGGCGTTGAAAAACCTGTGCCGCGGACCAGGTCTAAGAAAAAACAAGTAAAGTAAACGAGAGTGGAGGAGAAGATGCAGAAAATTTCATTGGCAGAAGAACTGGCAGGGAACGCCTATCCGGGACGCGGCATCGTAATCGGGAAATCGGCGGACGAAAAGTATGCCATTATGGCATACTTTATTATGGGAAGAAGCAGTAACAGCAGGAACCGCGTGTTCATAGAAGATGGAGAGGGAATTCGGACACAGGCGTTCGACCCCTCCAAATTAGAGGATCCCAGCCTGATCATCTATGCGCCGGTACGTGTACTGGGGAACAAGACCATCGTGACCAATGGTGATCAGACAGATACAATCTATGAATTGATGGATAAACAGCAGACCTTTGAACAGGCGCTGCGCACCAGGACTTTTGAGCCAGACGCTCCCAACTACACACCCCGCATTTCCGGTATTCTGCATATCGAAAACGGCGGCTATAATTATGCCATGTCCATTTTAAAGAGCGACCAGGGCGATCCGTCCTCCTGTAACCGCTATACCTTTGCCTACGAGAATCCAAAGGCGGGCGAGGGACGGTTTATCCATACCTACATGGGTGACGGCAATCCGCTTCCCAGCTTCGAGGGGGAACCCACGCTGGTAGCGCTTGAAGGAGATATTGACAGCTTTACGAAGACGGTGTGGGAGAATTTGAACGAAGAAAATAAAGTTTCTCTTTTTGTGCGCTATATCGAGATCGCTACCGGCAAATATGAGACGAGAATTATCAATGTGCATGAATAATGAGCCGTGTACACGACGTAAAATGGCAAACTGACTGCTTGCAGGCAGTTTTGACAGATTACGTCGTGACAGGGCGAAGCCCGTGAGCGAGGAAAACCGAAGGTTTTTCGAGCGCACACGGCAGATAATACAGTAGATACAACATTGTGACACATCATATCTGGAAAGGATGATAAAACATGAACGAACTGGAATTAAAATACGGCTGCAACCCCAATCAGAAACCGTCCAGAATCTATATGGAGGACGGCAGCGAACTGCCTATCCGTGTGCTAAACGGCAGACCGGGATATATTAATTTCCTGGATGCTTTTAACGGTTGGCAGCTGGTGCGGGAATTAAAGCAGGCGACGGGACTGCCGGCGGCAGCCTCTTTTAAGCATGTGTCCCCTGCGGGAGCGGCAGTGGGACTTCCCTTGTCTTTGGTGGAGCGGCAGATTTACTGGGTGGATGATCTGGATATGGAGTTTACGCCCCTTGCAAACGCATACGCAAGGGCAAGAGGCGCGGACCGCATGAGTTCCTTCGGGGATTTCATCTCTTTGTCAGATGTCTGCGATACAGCCACCGCTAAGATTATCAAGAGAGAGGTGTCGGACGGTGTCATTGCCCCGGGGTATGAGCCGGAGGCGCTGGAAATCCTGAAGGCGAAGAAGAAGGGCGCCTATAATGTGATTGAGATTGACGAATCTTACGTACCGGCACCGAAAGAGGTGAAGCAGGTGTATGGCATCAGCTTCGAGCAGGGCAGGAATGAGCTAAAGATTGACGAGCACTTCTTTGACAATATCGTGACACAGGCAAAAGACCTGCCAAAGCAGGCGAAAATCGATCTTGCCATTGCCATGATCACCCTGAAATATACCCAGTCCAACTCGGTATGCTTTGTGAAGGGGGGACAGGCAATCGGTATCGGCGCCGGACAGCAGTCCAGGATTCACTGTACCAGACTTGCCGGTTCTAAGGCGGACAACTGGTTCCTGCGCCAGTCTCCCAAGGTGCTTGGCCTGCAGTTTGCAGACGGCATCGGGCGCGCTGACAGAGACAATGCCATTGACCTTTATATCGGCGAGGATTATATGGATGTGCTGGCGGAGGGCGCATGGCAGAAGACCTTTAAAGTAAAGCCGGAGGTGTTTACCAGAGAAGAGAAGCGGGCGTGGCTTGACCAGATGAAGGATGTGGCGCTGGGGTCCGATGCCTTCTTTCCTTTCGGGGATAATATTGAGAGAGCGCACAGAAGCGGCGTAACCTATGTGGCACAGCCGGGCGGCTCCGTGCGGGACGACAATGTGATTGAAACCTGTGATAAATATGGTATGACCATGTGCTTTACGGGAATCAGGCTGTTTCACCACTGATGGAGACTAAGAAACTTTGACTTTTTACGTTGATAGTGGTATGATTCTATGGGGTATTTTGAAACCGTATTTGAAAAATAGACAAAGGAGTGTGCGGTAAAATGAGCAAAAGTTTTAATGATCTGTTATCTAAAGTATCGGAGTGCAGTGTAAAAAAAGTGGCTGTGGCTGTGGCACAGGACAGTGCGGTTTTGGAGGCTGTGGCAGCGGCGAAGGAGAGAAACATCGCAGATGCGATTTTAGTGGGCGATGCGGATAAAATCAAAGAGGTAGCGGCTTCTATCAATATGGATTTGAGCGGCTTTGAGATTATCGATGAGAAAGACAATTATACGGCGGCTTTGAAGGCAGTGGAACTGGTACATACAGGAAAAGCTAACATGTATATGAAGGGGTTGATAGACACAAAATCATTCTTAAAGAGTGTGCTTGATAAAGAAGTGGGTTTAAGAACCGGCAAGACCCTGTCCCACGTATGTGTGTTTGAAGTGGAAGGAATAGACCATCTGCTGTTCTTGTCGGATGTGGCTTTCCTGACCTATCCTTCTTTGGAGGAAAAGGTGCATATCATCGAGAATACAGTAGATGTCTGCCATGCCTGCGGTATCCCTAATCCCAAGGTAGCGCCCCTTGCGGCAGTGGAAGTGGTGAATCCTAAGATGCCTGTGACCGTGGAGGCGGATGAGCTGACAAAGATGTGTGAGGAAGGCAAGATTACAGGCTGCGTCGTAGACGGACCGCTTTCTTTGGATTTGGCCATCGACCCGGCAGCGGCGAAGCATAAGGGCGCAGAGGACAGAAAGATTGTGGGCGATGCGGACGTGTTACTGTTCCCGGATATTCATGCGGGCAATCTGGTATACAAATGCCTTGTGCATACGGCGAAAGTGAAAAACGGCAATATCCTGACAGGAACCAAGGCGCCGGTTATCCTGACGTCCCGTTCCGATGAGTTTGAGACCAAAGTAAATTCCATCGCTTTAGGCGCTGTTATGGCGGAAGCGATGTCCAAGATGAATTGATTCCATATGACAGGAGGAAGAAAACATGGCAGTGAAAAGTTTGATTATCAATCCCGGTTCCACATCCACTAAGATTGGCGTATTTGAGGATGAGACCTTATTGTTTGAAGAGACGCTGCGCCACTCCACAGAGGAGATTGCACAGTTTGAGAAGATTGTAGACCAGAAAGATTTCCGTAGGGGCATCATTGAGAATCTGTTAAAAGAAAAGAATTTCGACATCAACTCCCTGGATATGGTGGTGGGACGAGGCGGTATGTTAAAGCCGATTCCGGGCGGCACCTACGCGGTTACCGATGATCTGTTAGAGGACTTAAAGATTGGCGTGCAGGGACCTCATGCCTCCAACTTAGGCGGTATTCTGGCAAGAGAGATTGGGGATTCCATCGGAAAGCCTTCTTACATCGTAGACCCTGTGGTAGTGGATGAGTTAGACCCTATCTTTAGATACTCCGGTGTGCCGGAACTTCCCAGAACCAGCGTGTTCCATGCTCTGAATCAGAAAGCTGTTGCGAAACGCTATGCGAAAGAGTCTGGCAAGGCTTATGACACCCTGAACCTGATCGTTGTGCATATGGGCGGCGGCGTGTCCGTAGGCGCACACAAGATGGGCAGAGTGATAGATGTGTTCAATGCCCTTGACGGCGACGGCGCGTTTTCACCGGAAAGAGCCGGCGCAGTGCCGAGCGGCGCCCTGATCAAGATGTGTTTCTCCGGGAAATATACCCAGCAGGAAGTTTATAAGAAGTTTGTAGGCGGCGGCGGATTCAACGCATACTGTAACACCAACGATATGAGAGACGTAGACAAGATGGTGGACAACGGCGATAAGAAGGCGGAGGAAGTGAGAGAAGCTTTCATTGCCCAGGTGGCAAAGGATATCGGCTCTATGGCATGTGTCCTCAAGGGTAAAGTGGACCAGATCATCATGACCGGCGGCATCGCCTACGATAAGGCAGTGATCGAAGGGCTTAAGGAAAGAGCAGGCTGGATTGCACCGGTAACGGTTTATCCGGGCGAGGATGAGCTGATGGCACTTGTACAGGGCGGCTTAAGAGTATTGAACGGCGAAGAGGAGCCGATGGTATATTAATTTTCAGGAAATGAGGAAACCATGAGCGTAGTACAGAAACTATTTGGAACACATAGTGAGCGGGAGATTAAGCGGATTAACGGTCTGGTAGATAAGATCGAGAATTTACGTCCCACGATGATGGAATTGTCTGACGAGCAGTTGCGAGATAAGACAAAAGAATTTAAGAAAAGACTGACACAAGGGGAGACTTTGGACGACCTGCTTCCGGAGGCTTATGCCACGGTCAGAGAGGCGGCCAGAAGAATCCTCAACACAGAGCATTACAGGGTACAGCTGATTGGCGGTATTGTTCTGCACCAGGGGCGAATCGCCGAGATGAGGACTGGTGAAGGTAAGACACAGACCTGTCTTTTGCCAGCTTATTTAAATGCCCTGGAAGGCCGGGGTGTGCATGTGGTCACAGTCAACGATTATCTGGCGAAGCGTGATGCGGAGTGGATGGGACAGGTTCATGAGTTTTTGGGCTTAAAAGTGGGCGTTGTCTTAAACGACATGAAGCCTGAGGAGCGCAGAGAGGCGTATAACTGCGATATCACCTATGTGACCAATAACGAACTGGGTTTCGACTATCTGCGTGATAACATGGTTATCTACAAAGAACAATTGGTACTGCGGGAACTGCACTATGCGGTAATCGATGAGGTGGACTCCGTGCTGATTGACGAGGCGCGGACTCCCCTGATCATTTCCGGCCAAAGCGGTAAATCCACGAAGCTGTATGAGGCATGTGATATTTTGGCGAAGCAGCTTACCCGCGGTGAAGATATGGAAGAACTGACCAAGATGGACGCCATCATGGGTGTGGAACGGGAGGAGACCGGGGACTTTATCGTCAATGAGAAGGACAAGGTCGTAAATCTGACAGCCCAGGGCGTAGGAAAGGTGGAACGGTTCTTCCAGATAGAGAATCTGGCGGACCCGGAAAATCTGGAAATTCAGCACAATATCATTCTGGCACTGCGGGCCCACAATCTGATGTTCCGTGACCAGGATTATGTGGTAAAAGACGATCAGGTTTTGATTGTGGATGAGTTTACCGGACGTATCATGCCGGGGCGCCGTTATTCCGACGGCCTGCATCAGGCGATTGAGGCCAAAGAGCACGTGAAGGTGAAGAGAGAGAGCAAGACGCTGGCTACTATCACCTTCCAGAATTTCTTTAATAAATTCGAGAAAAAGGCCGGTATGACCGGTACGGCGCTCACAGAGGAAAAAGAGTTCCGGGATATTTATGGCATGGACGTGGTGGCGATTCCCACCAATAAACCGGTGGCACGTATCGACCATCAGGATTCTGTTTACAAGACAAGAAAAGAGAAATTAAAAGCCATTTTACATGCCGTGCAGGAGGCCCATGCCAAAGGACAGCCTGTGCTGGTAGGTACGATTAACATCGATGCGTCCGAAGAACTCAGCGGTATTTTAAAGAGAAACGGTATCGAACACAAGGTGTTAAATGCAAAGTTCCATGAGATGGAAGCCGAGATCGTGGCGGATGCCGGTATCCATGGGGCGGTGACGATTGCCACTAATATGGCAGGCCGTGGTACGGATATCAAATTGGATGAAGAAGCCAGAGCGGCGGGCGGTCTGATGATCATCGGTACAGAGCGGCATGAGTCCAGACGTATCGACAACCAGCTGCGCGGCCGAAGCGGCCGTCAGGGAGACCCCGGAGAATCCAGATTCTATATTTCTCTGGAAGACGATCTCATGAGACTCTTTGGTTCCGACAGAATGATTGCCATGTTCAATGCCCTGGGAATTCCCGAGGGCCAGGAAATTGAACATTCTGCGCTGACCAAAGCAATTGAGACGGCCCAGAAGAAGATAGAGAATAATAACTTTGGCATCAGAAAGAGCCTGCTCGAGTATGACCAGGTCATGAACGAACAAAGAGAAATCATCTATGAAGAGAGAAGACGCGTGCTAGACGGCGAGAGTATGCGGGATGCCATCTATAAGATGATCACGGATATCACGGAGAATTGCGTGGACATCTGTATCGGAGATGATACGGAATTCGAGGATTGGGACTTCAATGAGCTCAATACCCTGCTTTTGCCCACCATTCCTTTACAGCCGGTAACGGCCGCACGGGTGAATAAGCCCAAGAAGAACAGCTTAAAACAGCAGTTAAAAGAGGAAGCTGTGAAATTATATGAGAGCAAAGAGGCGGAGTTCCCGGAACCCGAGGCAATCCGTGAGATTGAGCGAGTCATTCTGCTGAAAGTGATTGACAGAAAATGGATGGACCATATCGATGATATGGACCAGCTCCGTCAGGGTGCCGGTCTGCAGGCATACGGCCAGAAGGACCCGCTGGTGGAATATAAATTGAACGGTTATGAGATGTTCGATGATATGACACAGAATATCAAAGAAGAGACCGTGCGGCTTCTCTTCCGTGTACGGATTGAGCAGAAGGTGGAGAGAGAACAGGTGGCTAAGGTCACCGGTACGAATAAGGATGACACCGTGCAGAAAGGTCCGGTAAAGCGCGTGGAGGCAAAGGTATATCCTAACGATCCCTGCCCTTGCGGAAGCGGGAAGAAGTATAAGCAGTGCTGCGGACGGAAATAGGATGTTGAAGAAAGAAGGTGACGTTAAGTGGTAGAATTGGATAACATGAAATCCGAGCTTTTAAGTTATGAAAGTCCCTTAGCGGAAGTGAGGGATTCACTTTGACCTGGCTGGCAAAGTGAAACGGATTGAAGAGTTAGAAATGGAAATGCAGGCCCCCGGATTCTGGGATGACCCGGAGAAATCCAACCAGAAGATGCGGGAGTCCAAGCAGTTGAAAGACGTGGTGGAAACCATGGACGGTCTGTCTGGTCAGTATGAAGATATCCTGACACTGATTGAGATGGGCTATGAAGATAACGATCCGGCAATCATTCCGGATATCGAGGAGGAACTTACCTCTTTCAAAGAGACCTTTGAGAATATTCGAATCAGCACGCTCTTATCCGGCGAGTATGATAAGAATAATGCCATTCTTAAACTAAATGCCGGTGCAGGCGGCACAGAAAGCTGCGACTGGTGCAGTATGCTTTACCGCATGTATACCAGATGGGCCGAGCGTAAAGGGTATTCCCTGGAAGTGATAGATTATCTGGACGGAGACGAGGCGGGGATTAAATCCGTGACTTTTCAGATTAACGGAGAAAATGCCTACGGCTATCTGAAATCGGAGAAAGGCGTGCACAGACTGGTGCGTATCTCTCCTTTTAACGCCCAGGGAAAACGGCAGACATCCTTTGTATCCCTGGATGTGATGCCGGATATCGAGGAAGATGTGGATGTGGAAGTGAAAGAGGAAGATATCCGCATTGATACTTACCGAAGCAGCGGTGCCGGCGGACAGCACATTAACAAGACTTCTTCGGCTATCCGAATCACCCATTTTCCTACAGGCATTGTGGTTACTTGTCAGAATGAGCGTTCTCAGTTCCAGAACAAGGACAAGGCTATGCAGATGCTAAAGGCCAAGCTTTATCTGTTAAAGCAGGAGGAAAATGCGCAGAAATTGTCAGGTATCCGGGGGGATGTGAAGGAGATTGGCTGGGGAAATCAGATCAGGTCTTATGTGATGCAGCCTTATACCATGGTGAAGGACCACCGGACGAACGAGGAGTCCGGCAATGTGGACGCGGTGATGGATGGGGCGATAGACCCTTTTATCAATGCGTATCTGCGGTGGGTAAATAGTTAGGCATATTTGAGCAAATAGTAAGGGGCAGGCGTAAGCCTGCCCCTTTTGCAATCCGTTCATATTACTTCTTATTCTGAATCAAATCCAGGAAAAATTCCGTCTGCGTCGCCTTCATATAGGGAAGAAGCCACAACATTGCAATGCCGCAGGAGAGGGCTGAAACCAGAAACAGCGGCAGGAAACTTACATACAAGTAGAACAATCTGCCCTTATGTCCTTTCATGATCTGGCGGCTTTTGGCAAGCAGCTCTCTGGCGGAATACTGCGGGAAATCGTGCAGTAAGTAAAGTGCCTGGTCATACAGAAGACTCAATATCACTGAGACAACACCTGCTAAAATCAGACTCAGCGCATAAGGGAGCATGAGTTTCAGAGCGTCCGATTCAACGGAATGAGCCATTTTATAATTGAGAATCATAAAAGGAATTTGGGAAACGTAAGTAAGCAGTGTAACCCATGCCTGAATCAAAATCGCTTTGTCTGGATAGAGTCTGAAACCCTGAAAAATATCTCCGGCAGAGGCCGGTCTTCCACATATGATTTTTAAAAACAGGTAAGTAGTCCCGGAGGCAAATACACCGGCCAGCAGTGTAATGAAAAAAGTGATTGCATAATAGAGTATAGTTCCTGACAAGGTTGTCATATCTACCAATATACTGGATATACCTGTGGCAAGGCCAACGATGCACATAACGATGAGAACAGCCCCTATGGCAGTGCCGTAGTGGCCAAACATTTTTTCTCTGGCAGAGGCTTTCAGCTCTGCGGAAGATTTAAAAGTATTCATATAAGACTCCTGACTCCTATGTTTGTCAACATGCAATATCCAGATTCATGCCCCGGTATTTGTTGACGGCATCGGAGGATTTCATTTCTTTTTGATAAGGGTTTTCTTCATTCACATATTTGATCTGGGTAGCGGTAGTGCCGCCGGATACATAGGTACGCCCGCATTCCGGGCAGATATCCGTGTGAATGGATACGTTGCAGGACATGACTTTGCCGTTATTTTCGGCCGCCTTTTTATAGGCATTGCTCACATGTTCCTGTTCATGGCCTCTGACACGGGATGCGGCAGCGTTGGGATCGATATGGGCCGCCGCTTTAAAGGACACGTCCTCGTCGGAACCGTCCTGATATTTCCGGTTTTTACAAGTCTCGCATTCTGCGGGGGAAGATTTTTTGCCCGCCTGCTTTTCGGTGGATTCCCCGGGATTGCGGATAATGACACGTCCCTCTTCTTCTGAGACAGGGGATGGGCCGGGCATATTGGCGGCGGCAGCATCCCTGGCAGCTGTGTTTCGTTCCGGGCTGGTTGAAGCATTGGAAGGACTCGCATAAGCGGTATAGTTGTTATAGAAATAAGGATTTGTTATCTGACCAATCGTCATAGCTTGAACCTCCGTTTCCATATAGGGAAATTGATGTGTGATGGAAAATTCTCTTCGTTCGTTAATGCTCGATACCCATCATTTCATACATTTCATCTAAGATTTCTTCATAGGTCACACCATATTGATCTTCACACATTTGGTTGACCTCATCTACCATTTCCGGCATGATGTCCGGCAGGGCAAATACCAGATACACACTGAAAACACAAAGAGATACATCCAGTACAAGTCCCGTGATACAGCAGATCATGCCTGCCTTGGCCTTGGCCATCATTTTTTTGGCACTGCCTTTGGAGAGGATGGCCAGGATGATACCGATGCCGCCCACCAGAAAAGGAATATAAATACGCAGTAACACCAGGCTGACGAGACTGATGATGCCCAGTACCATGGAGGCAGTTGCCATGCCTTCCCCTTTCAGTTTCTGCGGACGGATGATGCTTGCGTTCATGCTGCCGTATGGGTTCCCGTTGTAATAAGGATTCCCGTTCTGATAAGGGTTATTGTACGGGTTTGTATGATTGTATGGCTGATTGTTGTATGGATTTCCATTATTGTAAGGATTGCCATAGGGATTCTGGTTGTCTGCCCCATTATGATAGGCATTTCCGTTACCGTAAGGGGCGTTAGGATGCGGCCCGCCATAAGGATTTTCATTCCGGTAAGGGGTATTGCCTTGTGGCTGACTGCCGTCTGCTTCGGCATTACCATAAGGGTTCCCATTATTTACAGGGACATTGTCGTAAGGATTCCCACTGTTGTTCGAATTAGGATAAGGCTCTCCGGTATTTTGCGGATCGCCGGACTGGTTATTTGATTGATAATCCATATTGCCTCCTGTCTATTTTGCTTTAAAATTCATTATAACACGGTTACCGGGGAAAGACCAGATAAAAGTTGACAACAGCATTTAATGTATATATCCGAAAAATATAAGAAAAATAATAAAATTGTTATATTTTAGGGAGTTGCGGCTTTTGCATAAATCTTGTATAATATTAACGTTAGTGTAAAAATGCGGGCATTATACTTCAAAATATGCCTCCAGAGCAGTCTGGGGATATGCCTGACGCATTTGACATGCATTAATACTTTAGCAAAGCAGAGTGCTGAACTATAAAGAACAAACCGGAGTTGAGTTATGGACATTATTCTTAAGTTAAAAGAAGAACTGAAAGTAGAAAAATGGCAGGTGGAGGCCGCGGTAAATTTGATTGATGAGGGCAACACCATTCCCTTTATCGCCCGTTACCGTAAAGAGGCCACCGGCTCTTTGAACGATGAGGTCTTGAGAGATCTTCATGAGAGGCTGACTTATCTGCGGAATCTGGAAGAGAAGAAAGAGCAGGTACTAAAGAGTATAGAAGAGCAGGGCAAGCTGACGGACGAGCTTAAGGAAAAGATCGTTGCGGCGGAGACTATGGTAGTGGTGGAAGATTTATACCGTCCTTACCGGCCAAAGAGAAAGACCCGTGCCAGTGTGGCGAAGGAGAAGGGGCTTGACGGACTGGCTGAGTTCATTTTGGCCCAGGAGACCACAGCGCCCATCGAGCAAGAGGCTCTTAAATATGTCCGCGAGGACGAGGATGCGGCCAAGGCAGTGAAGAATGTGCAGGAGGCGGTACAGGGCGCGAAGGATATTATTGCAGAGATGATTTCGGACGAGGCGGATTATCGTATCTATATCCGCGATATTACCATGAAAGAAGGCAGTCTCACCAGTACGGCCAGAGATGAGAAGGCAGAGAGTGTCTATGAAATGTATTACCAGTATGAGGAGCCCATCAGTAAGGTGGCTGGCCACAGGACATTGGCGATCAACCGCGGGGAGAACGAGAAGTTCCTGACAGTGAAGGTGGAGGCCCCCAGGGAGCGTATTTTACAATTCCTGCGGACTAAGACGATTAAAAATGACAATCCTGTCACTTCACCACTGTTAGAAGAGACCATAGCGGACAGTTATGACAGACTGATTGCGCCGGCAATCGAGCGGGAGATCAGAAACGATCTTACGGAGAAAGCGGAGGACGGCGCCATTGCTGTATTTGGCAAAAACTTGGAGCAGCTTCTCTTACAGCCGCCCATCAAGGGTAAGGTGGTTCTCGGATGGGATCCAGCTTTTCGCACGGGTTGTAAGCTGGCGGTGGTGGATGAGACCGGCAAGGTGCTTGACACCAAGGTGATTTATCCTACGGCGCCTCAGAATAAAGTGGAGCAGGCCAAGGCGGAACTTAAAAAACTGATCAAAAAATATAATGTGTCTTTAATCTCCGTGGGGAACGGCACAGCATCCCGGGAATCCGAGCAGGTGATCGTGGAATTGATCAAAGAGCTGGATGTACCGGTGCAGTATGTGATCGTCAACGAGGCGGGGGCATCTGTCTATTCTGCCAGCAAACTGGCTACGGAGGAATTCCCGAATTTTGATGTGGGCCAGAGAAGTGCGGCGTCTATTGCAAGAAGATTACAGGATCCGCTTGCGGAACTTGTAAAGATCGATCCCAAATCTATCGGCGTTGGACAATATCAGCATGATATGAATCAAAAGAAACTCAGTGAAGCTCTCGGCGGGGTGGTAGAGGACAGTGTGAACCGTGTGGGTGTAGATTTGAATACGGCTTCCGCATCTCTTCTCGAATACGTTTCCGGTGTGACCAAGGTGATTGCCAGAAATATCGTGGACTACCGGGAGACGAACGGACGGTTTCAGAATCGCAGACAGCTTTTGAAAGTGGCGAAATTAGGGCCCAAGGCCTTTGAGCAGTGTGCCGGTTTTATGCGTATCACGGACGGTGACAATCCCTTAGATGCCACCAGTGTGCATCCGGAATCCTATGAGGCGGCAGAAAAGCTTTTAGAGAAGCTTGGCCTTACTATGGAGGATGTGAGAGAGGCTCAGAAGAAAGCCGCCGCCCAGAAGCAGGCAGGTAAGAAAGCGAATCCTGCGAAAGAGAAGAAGCCCCGCCCGTCTAAAATGGTAATCCGCAATACCAGCACGGCCATGGGAAAGGCACTTGCGGCGGCGATGGGAGAGATGAATCTGGAACAACAGGAAAATGACATGGATGTCAGCTCCGCAAAGACACAGGGCGGAAAAGAAGCGGCAGTGAGCAGTCTGGCAAAGAAGATTAAAGATAAGAAGAAACTGGCACAGGAACTTGGCATCGGAGAGATCACCCTTATGGATATCCTCACAGAGCTTGAGAAACCGGCCAGAGATCCCCGTGACAATATGCCTGCGCCGATTCTTAGAAGCGATGTGCTGGATATGAAGGATTTAAAACCTGGCATGATCTTGAAGGGGACGGTACGCAACGTGATTGATTTCGGCGTGTTTGTGGATATCGGAGTGCACCAGGACGGTCTGGTACATATTTCCCAGATCACGGACAAGTATATCAAACATCCGCTGGAGGCGGTCAGCGTCGGTGATGTGGTGGATGTGCAGGTGCTGACGGTAGATCTTTCAAAGAAGCGGATTGGTCTTACCATGAGGATCGGGCAGGAAGCGGCAGGCAAAAAGCAGCAGTAAAAGCAGCAGGCGCATGGATACAGGGGTGCGCGAAATTGTAAGAAAGGATGTTTCATCATGGCGAAGTACATTGTAAAGAGAATTTTACTGGCGATCGTGACGATCTGGGCGGTTGCCACACTCACCTTTTTCCTCATGAATCTGGTGCCGGGCGGCCCGTTCTTATCGGAAAAAGCGATCAGCCCGCAGGCGCAGGCGGCATTGGAAGCGAAATACGGTCTGGATAAACCCATGTTCCAGAGATACTTAAACTATGTTACCTCCGCGGCACACGGCGATTTCGGTGACAGTTTAAAGCAGAGAGGCCGAACGGTTATGTCGATTATCAGCATGAAGTTTCCCGTATCGGCCAGAGTGGGCGGCTTATCTGTTCTGGTAGCTCTCACGTTGGGAATTCCCCTGGGATGTATTGCAGCCCTAAAGCGCGGAAAGGCGGCGGACAGCGTGATCAGTGTAGTGGCTACCTGCGGCATAGCGGTTCCCAGCTTCGTTATCTGCACGGTGTTAATGTATTTCTTCGGTGTTAAGCTGGGCATTCTGCCTACCATGGGCTTAGAGACCGGGAAGCATTATATTATGCCTGTCATAGCGCTTTCTTTCTATCCGACTGCTTATATTATGCGGCTGATGCGGTCTTCCATGCTGGATGTGCTGGGGCAGGATTACATGCGGACGGCCCGGGCAAAGGGACTGGCAGGGGGTAAGATTTTGTTTAAACACGCATTGCGCAATGCAATCTTGCCGGTAGTTACTTATGTGGGTCCGATGCTTGCCTATACGATTACCGGAAGTTTCGTGGTAGAGAAGATTTTCGTTATTCCGGGACTTGGCGGCGAATTTATCAAAGCGATCAACGGACGTGACTATACGCTTATTATGGGCACCACGATTTTCCTTGCAACATTGGTAATCATTATGAATGTGGTTGTAGACATCATTTATAAGATTGTGGATCCCAGAATCAAGTTGAAATAAATCTACTGATTGCAGAGCAAAAGAGTTCGGAATGGAGGAAAAAATGAAAGATAATCCTTTAAGTTTTCAGTTAAAACTAAAGCCGGAAGATTTTCTGCCGGCGACGGAGGAGGAGAAACAGAGCCAGGTCATAATGCGTGAGAGCGTAGGGTTCTGGAAGGACGGCTTTAGGCGCCTTCGTAAAAATAAGGTGGCCATGGTCTCTCTGATCGTGATCGTTCTGGTTATGATATTCTCCTTTATTGTTCCGGCATTTTATCCTTACACCTATAAGGAGCAGATTAAGGGAGCCAACAATCTGGCGCCCATGGAGTATTCTCAGGAGGAGCAGGCCAGAATTGATGCGGGAGAAAAAGTATTTCCGCACATCTTTGGTACGGATAAGATGGGGCGTGACTATGCCATACGTGTGATGATGGGAAGCCGTATTTCCCTGCTGGTAGGTTTGATCGCTACGGCGATTATTCTGGTCATCGGTTCTGCATACGGTTCTATCGCAGCCTTTTTCGGCGGTACGGTAGATCTGGTGATGATGCGTATTGTGGATATCATATACACCGTACCGGATATTCTTTTGATTGTCCTGTTGTCCTTTACATTAAAGGTGCCGTTGACCACTTTGGGAGAAAGTGTGCCGGGATTTCATTGGGTCAATGTTGTGGGTGAAAATCTGATCAGTATTTTCATTGTGTTTGCTCTGCTTTACTGGGTAGGCATGGCGAGAATGGTCAGAAGCCAGGTGCTGATGTTAAAGGAAAGTGAGTATGTGACAGCGGCAAGGGCTCTGGGTGTAGGAAACGGCAGAATTATTAAAAAGCATCTTTTGACAAACTGTATCGGTACTCTGATTGTAACAACAACTCTGCAGATTCCTTCCTCTATCTTTACGGAGAGCTTCTTAAGCTTCCTGGGATTGGGCGTGGCAGTACCGCTTCCTTCACTGGGAAGTCTGGCCAGCGATGCGATTAACGGTATGCAGACCTACCCGTATCTGCTGTTTATTCCGGCTCTTTTGATCAGTCTGATAATCCTGAGCTTTAACTTGTTTGGTGATGGGTTAAGAGATGCTTTTGATCCGAAACTGAAAAACTAAGAAGGGAGTATGAGAAGATGGCAGAATACCTTGTAGATATTAAAAATGAAAGACTTTCTTTTTTCACTCCCGCAGGGGAGGTAAAGTCCTTAAATGATGTCTCCATTCAATTAAAAGAAGGAGAAGTGTTAGGAATCGTGGGTGAGAGCGGTTCCGGTAAGTCCGTTACAGCCTACAGTCTGATGGGGCTGACGGCCCATCCCGGTAAACTGCTGGGCGGAGAACTGCATTTCAATGGACATCAGATTGAGAAAATGACGGATAAAGAGATGCGGACAATCCGCGGGAACGAGATTTCCATTATTTTCCAGGATCCCATGACCAGCTTAAATCCGGTGTACACCATTGGTAATCAGATCACGGAAGTGATCAGGCTGCACACGGATAAAGATAGTAAGCAGGCGAAAGCCCGGGCAAGGGAACTTCTGGAACTGGTGGGTATCAATGAACCGGATAAACGTTTAAAACAGTATCCCCACGAGCTGTCGGGCGGTATGCGCCAGCGTGTGATGATTGCCATTGCCCTGGCCTGTGAGCCGAAACTTTTGATAGCGGACGAGCCTACCACAGCTTTGGATGTGACCATTCAGGCGCAGATTCTGGAATTGATGATGGAACTGAAAGATAAGCTGGGTATGGCGATTATTATGATTACGCACGACCTGGGTGTGGTGGCAAGCATGTGTGAGCGCATTGCTGTCATGTATGCCGGCCGGATTGTGGAGTATGGCACCACGGATGATATTTTCTACAATCCCAGGCACCAGTACACCAAAGGACTGATTCGGTCCATACCGAGACTGGATACGAAGGAACATGAGAGGCTGATTCCGATTGAGGGAACGCCGGTGGACCTTTTAAATCCTCCGGAGGGCTGTCCCTTTGCTCCCAGATGCGATGCGGCGATGAAGATTTGTCTGCGTGAAATGCCGCCGGTAACCACGTTTGGGGATGTGCATTATACAAAGTGCTGGCTGAGCCAAAAAGAAGAGTTTGAGAAAGGAGCGTCCCATGAGTGAGCATTTGATTGAGATAGAACACCTGCGACAGTATTTTCCGGCGGGCGGTTTTGGCAAGAATAAGAAATTTATCCGTGCGGTGGAGGACGTTTCCTTCTTTATTGATAAGGGAGAAACCCTGGGTCTGGTGGGAGAGTCGGGCTGCGGCAAGACCACCACAGGACGCGCTATGCTCAGACTGTATGAGCCCACGGGCGGCAGATTTACCTTTGACGGCGACGTGGTTTTTGATGTGGAGAAAAAGCAGTTTGCGGATATGCTTCCCTACCGTAAGCGGATGCAGATTGTATTTCAGGATCCCTATGCCAGTCTGGATCCCCGTATGACGGTGGGAGACATTGTGGGAGAGGCGATTGATGTCCATAAACTGGCGGCCAATAAGCAGGAGCGGTTTGATAGAATTATCAGTATTCTGGAACGCGTAGGACTAAATTCCGAACACGCAAACCGTTATCCCCATGAGTTTTCCGGCGGGCAGAGACAGCGTGTGGGCATTGCCAGGGCCCTGGCAGTACACCCGGAATTTATCGTCTGTGACGAGCCCATTTCGGCATTGGATGTGTCCATACAGGCGCAGGTCATCAATATGTTTGAAGACTTACAGGAAAAGATGGGCCTGACCTATCTGTTCATTGCCCATGATTTGTCAGCGGTGAAACATATTTCCAATCGTATCGGCGTGATGTACCTGGGAAGGATGGTGGAACTGGCCGACAGCTATGAGTTGGTGGACAGACCCTTACATCCTTACACCAAGAGCCTGATTTCAGCGATTCCCATAGCAGACCCGAAACAGGCAAGGGCAAGTAAGCGTATTGTGTTGGAAGGAGATGTGCCAAGTCCCTTAAATCCGCCTTCCGGATGCGCCTTCCGTACCCGCTGTCCTTATGCGGACGAACAGTGCGCAGCACAGGTGCCGGAGTGGAAAGAAGTGGAAAAAGGGCATTTTTCCGCATGTCACCATATTGACAAGTGCAACTAGATGTGGTAAACATGATAAGTGAATCATTAAAAATTTAAAAGAGGAGGAAAAACGATTATGAAAAAGAGAGCAATCGCGCTTATGATGGCGGCGGCTATGGTCGTTGGCGTAACAGCGTGCGGCGGTTCTGATAATAATACCACCACACCTGCTGCAGAATCCAACGAGACAACAGACGATGCTGCAGCCACCGATGACAGCGCAGCGACAGACGCCGGTACAGAAACAGAAGCACCGGCTGCAACCACAGAGGGCGGCGGCAAGATTCTGTCCGTACAGATCGGCCCCAACCCTGAGACCATCGACCCTGCACTGAATAGTGCTGTTGATGGCGGTAACATGATCTTACACACATTCGAGTGCCTTTTGACTGTGGCTGAGGACGGCACCCTTGCCCCTGGCCAGGCGGAAAGCTGGGAGACTTCTGAGGACGGTCTTACATGGACTTTCCATTTAAGAGACGGTCTGAAATGGTCTGATGGTTCTGCCCTTACGGCAAACGATTTTGTATACAGCTGGCAGCGTGTCTGCGACCCTATGGTAGCAGCTCCTTATGCTGAAACAGTTCTTGGTATGGTAGAGGGCTACGAGGATGCCATCGCAGGCAACCTGGAGGCTCTTGGCGTAGAAGCAACAGATGATTCCACACTTGTAGTGCATCTGTCTTCTCCTTGCTCTTACTTCGGCTCTCTGGCAGCATTCGCTACTTTGAGCCCGGTACAGAAGGCAACTGTTGATGCCAACGGCGATGGATGGGCAGTAGAGGCAAGTACTTATATCTGTAACGGTCCTTTCTACATCTCCGAGTGGGTTCCCAGTTCCTACATTATGTGCACAAAGAACCCCAATTACTGGAACGCAGATGCAGTGAAGCTTGAGGGTATCAAGTTCAACCTGATCGAGGATCCTAACGCTTCCTACAGCGCATACCAGACCGGTGAAGTACTTTTCATTAAGGACGTTCCGACAGAGGAGATTCCTTCCCTCACAGGAAATCCGGAATTTTATGTAGAGCCGATCATCGGTACTTACTACTTGAGCTTAAACACCCAGAAAGAGCCTTTCACAGATGCGAAAGTACGTAAGGCATTAAGCCTTGCAATTGACCGTGAGTATGTGGCTAACACCTTAATGCAGGGCACCTACTCTCCGGCAAGCAACTTCATGGGTCCTGGTTGGATTGATACAGACGGTTCTCAGTTCATCGACAATGCAAACGGCGGCAAGCCTTACATTGATACGGCAAACCATGAAGCAAATGTTGAGGAAGCAAAACAGCTTCTTGCAGATGCAGGTTATCCGGACGGCGCAGGGTTCCCGACCATCACCTATTCTACCAACGATGCTGGTTACCACAAAGTAGTAGCCGAGTATTTACAGCAGGCATGGGCTGAGCTTGGCATCGACCTGCAGGTAGATATCGTTGAGTGGGCAAGCTTCACACCTATGAGACGTAACGGTGACTATGAAGCATCCCGTAACGGCTGGGTAGGCGACTACAGCGATCCTTCCAATATGCTTGATCTGCTTTACTCCAGCAATGGTAATAACGATGGTAAGTTCAACAATGCAGATTATGACGCAGCAATGGAGATTTCCAGAACAACTTTGGATGCTGCAGAGCGTTCCGAGGCTCTTCACAAAGCAGAGGATATTTTGATGGAAGAGGCTGGATGTGTTCCGGTAGCTTACTACAATGACTTCTGGTTACAGAGTGATAAGATTACAGGAATGTGGCATTCCGCATACGGTTACTGGTACTTCATGTATGCTGATATCGCCGAATAAGTGTACAAGAAGAAGTTCTAAAGAGTAATATAATTACAGGACGCAGTTTTGGCTGCGTCCTGTTTTTAAGTGAATGGGGATTTTATGAGAGAGAATAGCGCTAAATATTTCTGTAATAAGGAGTGTGAATGTTATCCTTGTCATCCGATAGGAGAGGATGGGGAATTCAATTGTCTGTTTTGTTATTGTCCGCTCTATGCTTTGGGGAAGCAGTGCGGCGGGAATTTCCGGTTTAATGAGAAGGGGATTAAGGACTGTTCCGGGTGTATGGCTCCCCATGCAAAAGGCGGTTATGAGCATGTGATGGAACGGGTAAGGGAAGTGGTCAGGATGACCGTCAGGTTGGGGAGTGGGAATTAGATTTGATATGGCAAATAGCCCTAGAGAAAAAGGAATATCTATTGTATAATAAGAATATGGTTTTCAGAAAACTTATATGAGGGATGGGTAACATTAACAAAGCAAAAGAAAGGAAAAGGTATCAAATGGCAAGATTTACATTACCGAGAGATGTCTATCACGGCAAAGGAAGTTTGGAAGAGTTAAAGAATCTGAAAGGAAAGAAAGCTATCCTGGTAGTGGGCGGCGGTTCCATGAAACGTCAGGGCTTTCTGGATAAGGCGGTTGGATATCTGAAAGAAGCCGGCATGGAGGTGGAGCTCTTTGAAGGCGTAGAACCGGACCCGTCTGTAGAAACAGTGATGAAGGGTGCAGAGGCAATGCGTGCTTTTGAGCCGGACTGGATTGTATCCATGGGCGGCGGTTCCCCCATTGATGCTGCGAAAGCAATGTGGGCGTTCTATGAATATCCGGAGACTACTTTTGAAGATTTGATCGTACCCTTCAATTTCCCGGAACTGAGACAGAAGGCAAAATTCTGTGCCATTCCTACGACTTCCGGCACAGCTACCGAGGTGACGGCGTTCTCGGTTATTACCAACTATCAAACAGGCGTGAAGTATCCGCTTGCTGACTTTAACATAACACCGGATGTGGCAATCGTGGATCCTGACCTGGTGATGGGACTTCCCGCAAAGCAGGTGGCATATACCGGCATGGATGCGCTGACTCATGCGATTGAGGCTTATGTATCCACATTGAATGGCCCCTTTACCGACCCCCTGGCATTGCAGGCAATTGAGATGGTGCTGGATTACCTGCCGGCATCATACCATAGCGATATGGATGCAAGAGAGCAGATGCATTACGCACAGTGTCTGGCGGGAATGTCATTCTCCAATGCACTTTTGGGAATTGTCCATTCCATGGCACATAAGACGGGCGCTGCTTTCTCCACAGGACATATTCCTCACGGCTGTGCCAATGCGATTTATCTGCCTTACGTGATTAAGTACAATGCGAAAAATCCGGTGGCGGCAAGTCGTTATGCACAGATTGCCCGCAGGATGGGATTGGAAGGCGTTTCTGACAAAGCGCTGATCAACAGTCTCTGCGCGAAGATTGACGACTTTAATGTGCGCCTGAATATCCCGAAGACCTTAAAAGATTTCGGTGTTGATGAGGCGGAGTTTAAGGAGAAGATTGCCAAGATTGCAGAACTGGCAGTGGGTGATGCCTGCACAGGTTCCAATCCCAGAGAGATTGACCCGGCGGCAATGGAGAAATTGTTTACCTGTACTTATTATGGAACGGAAGTAGATTTCTAAGAGCGGAAGGATGCTTGAGATAACCTTTCCTTTATGATGGCGGTGCACTGCTGTTGTGGGGGAAAGGTTATTTTGTTTTGCGTTTGCAGGGGTGATTTTTTCGATTTTTTTCAAAAAATAAATAGCTATTGACAATTGCATTCTATTGGAATAGAATATAGACATAATCATTCTACTGCGATAGAATAGGGCGGGAACAAGAATATGGAAAAGAAACTATTTGACAGCGAATTGAAAGTTATGGAAATCCTATGGAAACAAGGTGAAGCAACCGCAAAGGAAATTGCAGAGGAGCTTCATCGGCAAGTAGGTTGGAGCAAAACAACTACCTATACAGTGATAAAGAAATGTATAGAGAAAGGGGCAATAGAACGAAGAGAGCCCAATTTTATCTGTCATGCGCTCATCACAAAAGAGGAGGCACAGAAATATGAAACAAATGAACTGATTGACAAGATGTACGATGGACACCCGGATAAACTGATTGCCGCGTTGATTGGAGAAAAAAGACTAGACAAAGCAGCCATTATGCGCTTAAAAGAACTTATAGATGATTTATAGGAGGCCTGCATGGAAAGGATTTTAATAATAAATGGTTCTGTCGGGATTGTTGTTCTTTGTATTGTGGCGGCAAGGAAGATGTTTCTATATCGTCTTCCGGGAAGTACTTGGCTGTTTTTATGGAAAATTCTTATTTTGCGGTTACTATTTCCTTTTACATTTGAATTGCAGTTCACAAATATTGACATGGATAGAAATATTGCAAATTTTCTGCAATTGCAAGAAAAAATAGAGTTGTCAAGTGAAAAAGTATTACTCTTATCTGTAGATCAAGTCATGCACATAATATGGTTGATAGGAGTAGTTATCGTTGCAGGTCTTTTTGTCGGTTCCCATTTGATGCAAAGAAGACTGTATTGTATGGCGCTGCCGGTTAAAGGCGTATATTTTGAGAAATGGAAGGAAGTACATTCTTTAAAAAGAAAAGTGGATATTAAGGAATCCGACAGGATAGCACGGCCGTTAACATACGGCGTGATTAGACCAATTATATTACTCCCGGCACACCGAAATATAGAAGAAGACAGATTGACGTTTGTCTTAGAGCACGAATTTATTCACATTAAACAGATGGATGTCCTGTTAAAGTGGATATTGGTTTTGGTTTGTTCGGTTTATTGGTACAATCCCTTGATCTGGGTTATGTATTTTGGGGTAAATCGTGACATGGAACTGGCATGTGATGAACGATTATTAAGGCACCAAGGGCAGGAATATAGGAAGAAGTATTTGCAGGTTTTAGTGAACTGGGAGGAAAAGAAAGCAGAAAGCGGGATTTTATGCAGCTCATTTTGTAAATATCCAATGGAGGAGAGGATAAAGGTGATGGTGAAAACAGGAAAAGAGAAATCTAATCATTTTATGACAGCATGGATGCTTGTGTGCTTGGTTGCAATTCTGAGCATTGGAACCACAGTGAGAGCAGAGACGCCGAGTTTTTATGATGAAACGAAGAGCGATGGGATGGGATACAATGAGGGATCGGGAGAGGTTCCCAATATTTTAGGTTTAGACGATGAGAATGCCGGTGAAATACTTTGGAAGCAGGGATTTTCATATGAAATGGAGCTTGCATTTTCGAAAAAATCGTAGTAAGATAATCTTCGAAAACAAAATAAGAAAAAAGTTCTTCGGGGCAGGGTGCAATTCCCTACCGGCGGTATAGTCCGCGACCCGTTATCGCAAAGCGTTTACCCGCGTGATGCGCTGACGGCTGATTTGGTGAAATTCCAAAACCGACAGTATAGTCTGGATGAGAGAAGACAGAGAGCATGACATATGTGTCATGTTTATCAGGCAGGCGCCTGTGGCTGCGATGCAGTGCAGGACAGATGATATGCGTAAAACCCCGAAACATAAAGAGAGTGTTTCGGGGTTTCTTTGTGAGAAAATCTCACGGATAGATCGGCATACGTCTGCCGGATGAAGAACTTTTTCCTGTAAGGTAAGGAGTACAGACTCCGGAAAGAGAGGAAAAGAAAATGGGTAATGGTTTATGGAAGAGTGTTGCGGATAATGTGGTCTTTGTACTGGTCTGTGTGGGAATCGCGGCGGCGTTGTTTTTGATCGCTTATGGGACGGAGAAGTATGTACAGAAGCGCGCGGGTATCACAGAGCGGATTTTGACCACCAGAAAGATTACGATGATTGGACTCTTTTCCGCATTGGCAGTGATTTTACATATTCTGGATTTTCCAATCCTGTTTCTGGCACCAGGCTTTTACAAACTGGATTTCAGCGAGATTCCGGCTCTGGTAGGCACTTTTGCATTTGGTCCTGTGGCAGGCGTGATGATCGAGTTTTGTAAGATTTTATTAAAGCTTCTGATTAAGGGCACCAGCACAGCGTTTGTGGGAGATCTTGCAAACTTCGTGATCGGATGCAGCCTGGTTTTGCCGGCGTCCATCCTCTACATGCTCAAGAAAACCAAGAAGATGGCTTTTGTATCCTGTCTGGCAGGTTCCGTGATCATGACTGTGTTTGGGACGGCTTTCAATGCGGTCTATCTGCTTCCGGCGTTCTCCAATCTTTTTGGGATGCCCATGGAGGCGATTATTGCGGCAGGAGCGGAGATTAACGGCAATATCCACAATGTGACCAGTTTTGTTATCTTTGCGGTGGCGCCCATCAACATCATTAAGAGCGCGGCGGCTTCCGGGGTAACATTATTGATTTATAAGCCCTTGAGTCCCATTCTGAAAAATGCAGGCCCAGCGGTGGACAGCCGGCAGATCGGTAAGATGCAGAAGCCGGACAGCGTGTAAACGATAGGCGGCAGGAAAGAGGTATAGACATACAGATTTTAAAAGCGGTACAGGCGGCGTCCTGGCCGCTTTTTGTTATGAGTAGACTCGTGCGGAGGAAATATGCCGTTTAGGAGGCACAAGGGCCGCGCGGCGGGCAGGGAAGATGCAAGCTTGTTAATGGTATAGATTTGTAGAAATGTTGATATTATTCGTGTAAAATCACGCGAATAATTAAATAAATTATACAGATTTTTACATGAATTAATGTTATAATAGATGTAAAGGAAAGAATGTGGAGATAAAACAGTTTAGGAGGAATGCGCTATGTATCGAAAAATCATGAATTTTTTGGAGGAATGGAAAGAGAGTGCGCACCGTAAGCCGCTGATTCTGCAAGGAGCCAGACAGGTCGGCAAGACCTATTCTGTCCTGGCATTTGGACGGAAGGCATACGAAAATGTGGCATATTTCAATTTTGAGACCCATCCCGGGTTGAATAAAACGTTTGAGGAAAATATCAGCCCGGAATATCTGATTCCGGTTTTGTCCCATATTGCAGGGCAGACAATCGTCCGGGAAAGGACGCTGATTGTGTTTGATGAGATACAGCTATGTGAAAGAGCTTTGACCTCTTTAAAGTATTTTTGCGAAAACGCACCGGAATATCATATCATTGTTGCTGGCAGTCTGCTTGGCGTGGCAGTGAACAGGGCGGAGTTTTCCTTTCCGGTTGGGAAAGTAGATATGAAAACGTTGTATCCCATGGATTTGGAAGAATTTATGCTGGCCATGGGCGAGACAGTACTCGTGGAGCAGATTAAAAAGTGTTTTGTTGACAATGAAGCGATGCCGGCGGCCATGCATGAATCGGCAATGCGGCTTTATCGTCAGTATCTCATTGTGGGAGGAATGCCGGAGTGTGTCATGCAGTTTGTAGATACGGGGGACCATATCCTTGTCCGCCATACACAGGATACGATTCTTGCCAGTTATCTTAACGATATGAGCAAATATAATAATACGAATGAAATTAAGAAGACAAGACTGGCGTACGATAATGTTACGGTGCAGCTTTCCAGAAAAAATACTCGTTTTCAATATAAATTAATCAAAAAGGGAGCAAGGGCTTCTGAATTTGAAAACGCAATAGAATGGCTTTGTCTGTCGGGTATTGTATCGCGGGTTTATAGGGTGGAACATGTGCACAAGCCGCTTGAAAACTATCACGACATGGATGCCTTTAAAATATATGTATCCGATCTTGGGCTGTTGTGCGCTAAGAAAGATTTGGCGGCGGAAGATATTCTGTATATGTCTGAGGAGTTAGATGATTTTAAGGGCGGCATGACCGAGAACTATGTGAATGTGCAGATGATCATAAATGGATATCATACCTATTACTGGGAGTCTGCCCGGGGAGCGGAAATAGATTTTGTTATTCAAAGGGAAGGCAGGCTGATACCTTTTGAGGTCAAATCTGCGGATAATACCAAGGCAAAAAGCTTAAAGGTGTATAGGGAGACTTACAAGCCTGATTATGCAATTAAACTTTCCACAAAAAATTTTGGATTTAAAGACGGTATTAAAACAGTGCCTTTATATGCCGCTTTTTGTATCTGAGATATTCTAGCCCGCATAACGAAGGAATTGTCATCAAATGCTACTTTTTTGCCGTAAAGTAGTATTGGCGTGTTAACGGTTTCGTAGTAATATTAATCTTACAGTTTTGTTAGAATTATTTTCTGTTTCGAAAGATTTTTGTAAGATTTGTGTGAGAAAATGGAAGCAGAAGAGCGTGGGGAGATTTTGTGCTTTGTCTGTCAGAGGTAAGAATAATTTAAGATTCCTTTAAGGATTTCTAGTGAATCTTTTAAGAAAAGCTTGGTATGATGAAACAGGCTCGGGATGTATGATAAATTTTCCATAGTTAGGGGACAGAAGTGTGAAGACAAAAGACATGCTGTTCCGTTTATAATACTATATGTGCTAAGGAGGGGGAGTGGCATGGAAACGTTAGTAGAAATCCGGGATATCTGCAAAGTATATAATCCCGGAGAAAATGAGGTGAAGGCGCTCGACCATGTGAGTCTGACAATCCGGGAAGGAGAATTTGTAGCAATCATCGGACACTCCGGTTCGGGAAAATCCACGCTGATGAATATGCTTGGATGTCTGGATGTGCCTACCAGCGGGAGTTATTATCTGCATGGGCACGATGTGGGGAGCATGTCGGATGACGAACTTTCGGACATCCGCAACCAGGAGATTGGTTTTGTTTTTCAGGGATTCAATCTGATTCCCAGCCTGACGGCTTTAGAAAATGTGGAGCTTCCGCTTATTTACCGGGGTGTGGGCAAGCGGGAACGGATGGAGCTGTCAGAGGCAGCCCTTGATAAAGTGGGATTGGAGAAGCGTAAGACCCACAAACCATCGGAGATGTCCGGCGGACAGCAGCAGAGGGTGGCCATCGCCAGAGCGATAGCCCAGGCACCGCCCATTATCCTGGCGGATGAGCCTACAGGTAATTTGGATTCCAACTCCACGAGGGAGATTATGGATATTTTAAAGTCCCTTCATGAGGAGGGCAGGACGGTCATTCTGATCACCCATGACGATGAGATTGCGGCCAAGGCCAGACGGGTGATTAAGATTATGGACGGAAAGATTGAGGAGGATTATGAGAATGTCACAGATATCTGAGAATAAGGCAGAAGAGATGAAGGTGACTGGTTCAGTCAACAAAGAAGAGACAAAAGATAATCAGACATTTGATGCCATAAAGAACGGGGAGGCAAAGGAAGACGCCTTCAATCCGGCGAAAGAAACAGAGACAATGAAGGAAGCGACGAAGAAAGAGCAAAAGAAGATGGCAAAGAAGGAAAAGAAAGAGAAAAAGAAGCCGATGGACAAGGCGAAGAAGAAAAAAATAACCCGCCGGATTGCCGTGCTTGTGATTGTGGCGCTTGTGGCAGGATTTTTTGTGCGGAATTCTCTTGTGGCCAAGAATACGGCGCCCATGGTATTTACCACGCCGGCGGAAGTAGCGGATGTAGAGCAGACCCTTCGTACCAGCGGAACGGTGAAGAGTACAGAGACCAAGACCTATTTTGCGGGGGTGTCGATGCCCGTGAGTGAGGTTAAGGTGGCTGTGGGTGATAAGGTGAAGAAAGGGGATGTGCTTCTTTCCTTTGATGAGGAAGCTCTTTTAGAAGCGAAGAAGGAAGCGGAATTAAAGCTGGCATCCAGCGAGGGAGATTATTCCAGTTCTCTGAATAAAAACAATAGATATTTGGCTGATCTGTCCGAGGCTAACACCAATCTTCCCGTATTGGAACAGCAGATTTCCGATCATGAAACCTATTTAAAGGGATTACAGAAGACCATAGAGGACAAGAAGGCATGGTATGCCAATCAGGGCGCACTTTTACAGGTATCTCTTTTAGAGTGGGAAAAGACCATCAGTGATGAGAAGAAGGCTTTGGAGGAGCGTAATGCCGAAGAGGCCAAGAACGAAGATGAGATGAGCCACAAGGAGAAGCGGGAGAAAGAGGAGCGGGACGAGGCGGCAAAGGGCCAGATTGCTTCGGATGAAGAGGTCTATTTGAGCCTGCAGGAACAAGTGCAGTATAACTCCTATGAACAGCAGAACAATGAGGAAATCCGCGAGCTGGAAAGAGAAGCGGCCGAAATTGAAAAGATTATTGCAGACGCCAAGGAACTGAAAGCCAAGATGGAGACACAGAAAGAGGCTTCCGAGGATGCCATGATGGATCCCGGCAACCAGAAAAAGATCGAGGCCGACGTTGCCTTGCAGAAGCTGACAAGCGGAGAGACATTACAGGACATTGAGGCAGTAGAGGCAGGTATCATAGCTGATTTTTCCGGTGTGGTCACGGAACTTGACGCCGTGGAGGGAGCAACTCCTGCAGAGAATGCCAAGCTGGTGGTATTAGAGAGTACGGATAAAGTCGTGGTGCACGCCAACTTATCCAAGTATGATCTGGAAAAGGTTAAGCTGGGGCAGAAGACGGAGATCGATATTGCGGGTAATATTTATGAAGGCAAAGTGTCCAAGATAGAGGGTATGGCAACCACCAACAACAATGGCGCGGCGGTGGTCGGTGTGGATATCAGCATCGACAAGCCGGACGAGAACATTTTCCTGGGCGTGGAAGCCAAAGTGGTGGTACATACGGCGCAGGCAGGCGGCGTCGTGACGATACCCATGGAACTGGTAAACAGTGACCGCGACGGAGATTTTGTCTATGTGGAAGAAAACGGCGTTGTGGCAAAGAGGCGCATTACGGTGGGCATTTCCAATGAGAGCGTCTGCGAAGTGAAAGAAGGGCTTGCCGCAGGCGACCAGGTGATCATGTCCATGGGCCAGGAATATGAAGAGGGCATGGCGGTGACGGCAGTTCCGCAAGGTTAAGGAAGGGTGAGACAGATGGCACAAATATGGGAATACATTAAGATCGCCCTGATGAATATTAAGAGCAATAAGGGACGTTCCGTTCTGACCATGCTGGGTATCATTATCGGTATTGCCTCCGTCATCATGATTATTTCCATCGGAGACGGTATGCGGGGCTCCATCAATGAGGAGCTGGACAATATGGCGGGCGGCCAGATTGCAATCTATACAAACAGCGACGCGGAGGGCAATGATGTAGTATTTACACAGGAAGATTTTGACTTAATAGAGGAAAAGGTAGAACATGTCAAGGGCGTTACGCCGCAGTATGGCATGTGGGCAACCGTGACTGGGAGAAAGGGCGATTTTGAAGCGCTTCTCTATGGCGGAACAACGGCACTGCAGTATGCCACGGGAAGCGAGCCCATTGTGAAAGGCAGATATTTTTCACGGACGGAATATGATGGTTCCAGCATGGTCTGTGTGATCAATGAAAACAGCGCCAGGATGCTTTTTGGAACCACGGATGTGGTGGGCATGAGCGTGGAAGTCTATCTTTGGGGTGTGACACAGGAACTGACGATTGTGGGTATCCGTCAGGATACCAAGGCCGGTCTGATTTCCGCCATGAACGGCGGCGGTTATCTGCAGGTAGAAATGCCTCTTTCCACGATGAGTGACGGCTTTGGCCTGTGGGTAGAGGATTTTACCCAGATGTATGTGATAGCAGAGAGTTCAGAGTATTCTGCGCAGGTGGCATCAGACACCATTACCCTTTTGGAGAACAAATTCAATGTGCGGGGCGAAAATAAGATCATGATGGAGAGTTTTGCCGACTATCAGGCGCAGTACGACAGTATTTTGGGTGTCGTCACTATTTTTATCTCCTTTGTGGCGGGTATCTCTCTGCTGGTGGGCGGTATCGGCGTTATGAACATCATGCTGGTGTCCGTGACGGAGCGTACCAGAGAGATTGGTATCCGTAAATCGCTGGGCGCCAGGACCCGGTCCATACTGCTGCAGTTTCTGGCGGAGGCCAGTATCATTACGTTGATTGGCGGTCTGATCGGCATAACCATTGGCAGCCTGGGGGCTGTTGCGCTTTGCAGTTCTTTTGGCTTTGCGGCGAAGGTGAAAGCGTCTACGGTATTTTTCGCCACCATCTTTTCTTCGATTGTGGGTATCTTCTTCGGTATCTATCCTGCCAGGAAAGCGGCCAAACTCAGTCCCATTGAGGCCCTTAGGCATGAGTAGGAGATCAAGAAAAAAGGATTGCACTTTGTGTAAATTAAAGTATAATAGAAGTCAGTAGAGAGCACCTACATTGTAGGTGCTTTCTTAGAGAAGTAGAAAATAGCCGGAAACAGTAAAGAGGAAGACCATGGAAGTAGAATTTGATGTAAAGATCACACCGAATATTCTCTATGATTATATGTTACAACACACCTATTCCCGCCTGCCAGGCCTGATGGGTACGCTGGTGGGGGCGTTGATGCTGGTGTTGTTTGCGTCCAACAGGCAGCCGTTGGTGCTGATCATTGCGCTGGTGATCTTACTGTATCTGCCCTGGACGCTCTTTCTAAAATCCAGGCAGCAGGCCCAGGCTACACCGGCGTTCAAGAAGCCTCTCCATTACAGGCTGACGGAAGAGGGCATTGAAGTATCCCAGGACGAGACGACAGAGCAGATGGCCTGGGAGAACATGGTCCGGGCTGTTTCTACGCCTAAGAGTATCGTTGTTTACACCACGGCAGTGAATGCCTGCATCTTTCCCAAGAAGGATTTGGGTGAAGGGAAATATAAAGTGATTGAGATGATTTCTACCCATATGCCGCCGAAGAAAGTGAACATACGTGAGTAGAGTGAACATGGAAAAAGTATTGGAAAGTTATAGTGCGGAAGAGACATTTGCATATGGGAAAAGCTTTGGGGAGCAGTTGATGCCCGGGCAGGTCTGTACGTTGATTGGGGATTTGGGCGTTGGCAAGACGGTCTTTACCCAGGGCGTGGCGGCGGGGCTTGGGATCAGTGAGCCGGTGAACAGCCCTACCTTTACCATTTTACAGGTTTATGAGGACGGCAGGCTTCCTTTTTATCATTTCGACGTCTACCGCATCGGTGATGTGGAGGAGATGGAAGAGATTGGCTATGAGGACTGCTTTTACGGAGAAGGAGTCAGTCTGCTTGAGTGGGCAGATTTGGTGTGGGAGATTATTCCCAAAAGACATACACGTATTACCATTGAGAAAGATTTGACCAAAGGATTTGCGTATCGCAGAATCAGAATAGAAGAGAAGGGCTTATGAAAATACTGGCATTAGACAGCTCCGGGCTGGCAGCCAGCGCAGCGCTGGTAGAAGACGATACTTTGATTGCAGAGTATACGATACAATATAAAAAGACACATTCCCAGACACTCCTGCCCATGGTTGCGCAGATTCGGGATATGGTGGAGCTTGATTTAGATACGGTGGATGCTATTGCAGTGGCGGCAGGGCCGGGTTCTTTTACGGGGCTTAGGATTGGTTCTGCCACGGCCAAGGGGCTTGCCTTGGCGTTAGATAAGCCTATTGTCCCGGTGCCTACGGTGGAAGGGCTTGCCTACCAGATGTATGGCACAGACGCCCTGGTATGCCCCATCATGGATGCCAGAAGAAGCCAGGTGTACACGGGCATCTATGAATTTGTTTACGGGAAAGATAAATATGACATGAATGTCATTAAAGAGCAGTGTGCTGTGACATTTGATGAGATTGCCGGCGTGCTGAATAACCTGGGAAGAAAAGTAATCTTCTTAGGGGACGGGGTGCCGGTATTTCGGGAGCGGATGGCGGAAGTGATGCAGGTGCCTTACCTGCTTGCTCCGGCTCACCGTAACAGACAGTCCGCCGCCTGCATTGCGGCGCTGGGAAGCCTGTACTTTGCACAGGGAAAGGTGGAGAGCGGCAATCAACATGCGCCGATCTATCTGCGGCTTTCCCAGGCAGAGCGGGAGCGGGCCGAGAGCCAAAGCAGAGAAACAAGGGCGGATGATAGGTGAAGATGACAGGGAGTCAAAGGAAGGCCGTGGGCACAGCCGGGAGGATGAGCAGAGCATGATCATATACAGAGCAATGATGCCGGAAGACGTGCCGTTTATCAGCAGGCTGGAGGAGGAGACCTTTTCCATGCCCTGGTCGGCGGATTCCTTTTTACAGATGATTACAAAAGAAGATACCAGATACTATGTGGCCGAGGAAGATGGCCGTCTGCTTGGCGGGTGCGGTCTCTGGATAATTGCCGGAGAGGGCAATATTTCAAATGTTGCCGTGGCAAAAGATGAAAGAAGACGGGGCGTGGGCACGGGACTTTTGACACATTTGATGAAAGAAGGCGCCAGGGAGGGGGTCACGGCTTATACACTGGAAGTGCGAATCAGCAATGAAGCGGCAATCCGCATGTATGAGAAGCTGGGGTTTGTGTCAGAAGGAATCCGACCGGGGTTTTATGAAAAACCGGTAGAAGATGCTATGATAATGTGGAAGAGATAGGAAGCGCATGGAACAATTACCACCGCATTTTCGTTTTTTATTTGATAAAATGAGAGCGAGGAGAATAAGTAAGATTACAGGAGGTTTGTCATGCGCGTTTATGGAGAGGGAAAAGAACTGGTCAAGGTAGTCTGCAATGCCTGCGGCAAAGAATTATTGGTAGAAAATGGAATTCTCAAGGACGAATGTATCCATGTGGACCATGATTTTGGTTTCTTTGGCGCCAAAGATGGAGAGAGTGAGAAATTTGATCTGTGCGAGGCGTGTTATGAGAGACTGACAGCCGATTTTCAGATTCCTGTGGAGAGACAGGAGCGAAAGGAACTGCTTTAGACTGCCCGTAATATGACAGAACAGGAGTATGCATGTTAGATATCTGCTTACTTGGAACGGGAGGGATGATGCCCCTGCCATACAGATGGCTTACTTCGCTGATGGCGAGGTATCAGGGCATCAGTATATTGATAGACTGCGGGGAAGGAACGCAGATTGCCATGAAAGAAAAGGGGTGGAGCCCGAAACCGATCGACGTTATCTGCTTCACCCATTTTCATGCAGATCATATCAGCGGTCTGCCGGGAATGCTCCTTACCATGGGCAATGCGGAGCGCACGGAGCCGTTGCTGCTGATTGGTCCAAAGGGATTGACTAGAGTGGTCAATGCATTGCGGGTGATAGCGCCTGAACTGCCTTTTGAGATTCATTGCAGAGAACTGACAGAACCAGAACAGACCATTGCCTTTGAGGGGTTCCACATTGAGGCCTACCGCGTGAATCACAATGTGATCTGCTACGGCTATAATATCGTGGTGGAGCGTATCGGCAGATTTGATGTGGAGCGCGCCAATGCACTGCAGATTCCAAGAAAGTACTGGAATCGTCTGCAAAAAGGTGAGATAATAGAAGAAGATGGAAAGACTTTTACACCGGATATGGTGCTGGGAGCACCCAGGAAGGGGATTAAAGTCACTTACTGCACGGATACCAGACCCACGGAAAGCATTGTGCGAAATGCGGCCGGGGCGGACCTTTTTATCTGCGAAGGGATGTACGGCGAACCGGATAAAGTGCAGAAGGCCAGAGAATATAAACATATGACGTTTTATGAGGCGGCGGATCTTGCGTTTCGGGCAGGTGTACGGGAGCTTTGGCTGACACATTACAGCCCTTCCCTGATTCGTCCGGAAGACTATATGCAGGAAGTCAGGAAGATTTTTCCAAATGCTGTGGCGGCCAAAGACGGCAGGAGCGTTGATCTGTTGTTCGAAGACGACTGAGGACTTTGATGTGAAAACGCAGTGAGGGCCGATACCCCGCTGCTTGACGGCGTTGTGAACTGGCTGTCTGTTGTTTGCAGCGCAGATTGCTGCTGATAGCCGGAAAGGAGAGATTTTCCGCTTAGGCTGCCACGGGCATGGAGGATTGTGTATGAAGGGTTCTAAGATAGTTAAAATTGTTATGATTGCAGTGGTTCTTGCGGCATTGGTTCTGGGCTATTATTTTTATCTGGGACATAAGACCAGGAAACAGGAGGCTGAGGAAGTCGTGCAGGTCACGGCGGTGCAGAGTGTACTCATGAAAGATTTGGAGCGCAGTTATCCGCCCACCCCCAAGGAAGTGATGAAATATTACTGCGAGATTACCAAATGCTTCTATAATGAGGAATATAGTGAGGAGGAACTTCTGGAACTGGCAGTTAAGATTCAGGAGCTTTATGATGAGGAACTGGTGGCCAACAAGTCCCAGGAAGATTATCTGAACGATCTGAAGGCGGATATCGCCAATATGAAAAAGAATCAGTATACGGTTGCCAGTTATGATATTTCTGCCAGCACGGATGTGGAGCGCTTTGTGGAGAACGACCGCTCCTGCGCCAGGATGTACTGCACCTTTAATTTGAAGCAGGCCGGTACGACTGGAACCAGGGCTACCATGGAACAGTTCGTCCTGCGGGAAGATGCGGATGGACACTGGAAGATTCTTGGGTGGAAGCTGGCGGACTAAACAGAGCGTCAAGACAGATGAGAAGATAATACCTGTCGTCTGTCTTAGGAAAGAATCCTCAATTGGGAGACAGATACATGAGTACGGTAGATATATTAGCGATAGAGACCTCCTGTGACGAGACGGCGGCTGCGGTGGTAGAAAACGGAAGAGAAGTTCGCTCCAACATCATCTCCTCCCAGATCGATCTGCACACCCTCTACGGCGGTGTGGTTCCTGAGATCGCATCGCGCAAACATATAGAAAAGATAAATCAGGTGGCAGAAGAGGCCCTGCGTGTGGCGAAAAAAAAGCTCTCCGATATGGATGCCATCGCGGTTACCTATGGACCGGGGCTTGTGGGAGCGCTTTTAGTGGGCGTATCCGCGGCCAAAGCAATCAGTTTTGCGTCGGGAATTCCCTTGATTGGCGTTCATCATATCGAGGGGCATATCAGCGCCAATTATATAGAAAATAAAGAGTTGGAACCGCCTTTTGTCTGCCTGGTCGTGTCGGGCGGACATTCTCATTTGGTGGTGGTCAGAGATTATGGCGCGTATGAGATCTTGGGGCGTACCAGAGATGACGCGGCGGGAGAAGCCTTTGACAAAGTAGCCCGTGCCATCGGTCTGGGATATCCGGGCGGCCCTAAGATTGACAAAGTTTCCAGGCAGGGTAATCCCCAGGCGATTTCATTTCCCCGTGCCAAAGTGGGGGATGCCGTCTATGATTTCAGCTTCAGTGGTCTGAAATCTGCGGTACTCAATTACCTGAATTCCTGTGAGATGAAAGGTATTCCAGTATGCCAGGCGGATGTGGCAGCCTCCTTTCAAAAAGCAGTGGTGGACGTGCTGGTGGAACATTCTATGATGGCGGTGGAAGAAAGCGGGATAAAGAAGTTTGCCATTGCGGGCGGTGTGGCCTCCAATACCGCACTGCGGGAAGCGCTCGCGGACGCCTGTCTGGAAAAAGGGATAGCGTTTTATCATCCGTCACCGATTCTTTGCACGGATAATGCGGCAATGATCGGCGCGGCGGCTTACTATGAGTACAAAAAGGGCGTGCGGCACGGCTATGATCTGAATGCGGTGCCGAATCTGAAGCTGGGGGAAAGTATATAAGGGGAAGCTCCGATAGATATTTTCCGTAGATTATGCCATGAAAAAGCAGACAAGAAATATGTGTTTAAGAGAAGTCCCGCCGACAGGGGCTTCTTTGTATAACAGCTGGAATAATCCCCCCTAATTGACTGTATGTTTGGCGCAGGATAAATTTTCGGCCTGCAAAAAGGCTGAATGAGGCGATACGGTGGCAATGTTAAGTGAAGAAAGCGCAGGCAGGCGGAATTTTTAACTGGCGAAACATAGGAATAATTTAGATGGACTATATTAGATTGCATGAGACAGGAAATTGAGAAATTGATGTGAGGGATATATGGATAAGAAAAGATGTACGGCGATTGTCCTGGCGGCGGGGAGCGGCAGAAGAATGGGCGGCGATGTGGCGAAACAGTATATGCAGCTTGGCGGCAGGCCTCTGATCTGTCATGCCCTGCAGGCGGTGGAAGCATCTGCTGTCATAGATGACTGCATCCTGGCAGCAGGTGCTGAGGATATTGCTTACGTAAAAGAAGAGATTGTAGAGCATTATGGTTTTCACAAAGTAGATAAAATCGTAGCCGGAGGCAGGGAACGGTATGATTCCGTTTACAATGCCCTGCAGGTGATAAAGAAGAAAGAAATGCGGATTCCCAATGAGGACGGCTTCGTGTTTATCCATGACGGGGCAAGACCCTTTCTGACGGAAGCGATTCTGCTTCGGACGCTTGAGGCTGTGCAGGCTGATCATGCCTGTGTGGCGGGAATGCCGGTCAAAGATACCATTAAAGTTGTGGATGAAAAAGGCTTTTCTCTGCAGACACCTGACAGAAACAGCCTGTGGCAGATACAGACGCCTCAGGTATTTGATACATGCCTGATCATAGAAGCTTATGAAAGACTTATGGAAAAGAAAGAAAGCCTGGCGGCAAAAGGAATCCGGATTACAGATGATGCTATGGTGGTGGAGACTTTGATGGGACGGCAGGTCAGACTGGTGGAGGGAGCTTATGAAAATATCAAGATTACCACTCCGGAAGATTTGGTGACAGCGGAAGCTTTTTTAAGCCGTGGATAAGACTTATATTTCATGCCTTATGATGTGGATAAAAATTTTTTTGATTTTTGGAAAAAAGAGGTTGACACCGAATTCCATTTTTGCTAGAATAATTTTTGCGCTGACCGAGAGGAAGGACGCAAAGCGAACCTGGAGAGGTATCGAAGTGGTCATAACGAGGCGGTCTTGAAAACCGTTTGTCCGCA
>CAJUFU010000015.1:39978-57726 GCA_910585555.1 uncultured Lachnospiraceae bacterium | reverse complement strand
AAAAGATAAATTTTAGAAATAGAGATAGAAAAAAGATTCATGCGTATGTCGTGTGTTTCGGCCGGCCGTCATTCCCTGTTTACGCGCGCAAAACGGAAACAATCCATCTGCATGGATTATTTCCGTTTCTCGAATATCTGATTTGCATTTTTATCCAATCAGCCAATCGTACATTTCCTGATATTTTCTCGCCGACACCTGCCAGGAGAAATCTGCCGCCATACCTCTGTCTACAATCTTGTTCCACTCACGCTTCTTATCGTAATAGATATGCTCCGCATAGCGAATCGTCCCTAACATCTCATGGGCATTATAATTCGTAAAGCTAAATCCTGTACCGGTTCCCTCATACTCATTGTAAGCCTGTACCGTATCTTTCAGACCGCCGGTCTCACGCACGATCGGCACCGTGCCGTAACGTAAGGACATCAACTGACTCAAACCGCAGGGCTCGAATAAGGACGGCATCAAGAACGCATCACTGGCCGCATAAATCTTGTGGGAAAGAGCATCCGAATAATAAATATTCGCCGACACCTTGCCGTGATATTTCCAGTCAAAATGACGGAACATGTTCTCATACTGTTCCTCGCCTGTACCCAGCACTACGATCTGCACGTTATCCTGACACAGTTCATCCATCACATAGGCAATCAGGTCGAATCCCTTCTGCCCCGTCAGTCTTGATACAATACCGATGAGCATGGTCCTGTCGTCCTGGTTCAATCCCAATTCCGCCTGCAGGGCACGTTTATTCTTAATCTTCTCCTTGCGGAAGTTGATCGCATTGTATTTAAACTCAATATTCTTATCCGTCTCCGGATTAAATTCCTCATAATCGATACCGTTCACGATACCGCGAAGGTCTCCCGACCTGGCACACAAAAGTCCATTTAGACCTTCTCCATAAAAAGCCGTCTTGATTTCCTCCGCGTAAGTATCACTGACCGTAGTGATCGCATCCGCATATACCAGACCGCCCTTTAAAAGATTGGCATCCTTGTAGGCTTCCAATTTGTCCGCCGTAAAGAAATACCCTGGAAGTCCTGTAATCTCCTTGACCTCCTTCACACTCCACTTGCCCTGGAATTTCAGGTTGTGGATGGTCATAACCGTCTTGATTCCTCTGTAGAACTCACCGCCCTGGAAACGCTCCTTCAAATATACAGGAATCAACCCTGTCTGCCAGTCATGGCAGTGAATCAAGTCCGGCCTAAAGTCAATAACCGGGAGAATACACAACGCTGCTTTACAGAAGAAAGAGTACTTCTCTATCTCAAACAGTGCGTTGTCGCTGTACGGCTGAAACCCGTTGAAGTAGCTTTCATTGTCAATGAAATAATACTTCACGCCGTCCACCTCAGCCTCTAAAATACCTACGTATTCCTCTTTCCAGTGGAAATCCATGTAGAAGTGCGTCTTATATGCGAGTTTATCCTTCATCTCCTGTTTCATGCAGGTATACTTGGGAAGAATGACTCTCACATCAAAATATTCCTTATCAATACATTTGGGCAGAGAACCAACCACATCCGCCAATCCGCCTGTCTTGATAAAAGGTACGCCCTCCGATGCAACAAATAAGATTTTTTTCATGATAACCCTCCAACTATAAATTGCCATCCCCACATGGGTAAGTGCGCAAAATCTCTTATAGCATAGTATACAATATTTTGCGTGGCAATAAAAGGATTATTTTGAAATTTAACGCCGATATTGTAATCTGATCTTATCCGCAATCAGGGCGATAAACTCGGAATTGGTCGGCTTCCCCTTCCCCGTGTTGATCGTATAGCCAAAAAGTGCGTCGAGCGTCTCCATCCTGCCTCTGGACCACGCCACCTCGATGGCATGGCGAATGGCGCGTTCCACACGGCTTGGCGTGGTCTGATACTTCTTGGCAATCGTAGGATAGAGGATTTTGGTAATCGAACCCAGCATCTCCACATCCTTCACCGACATCATGATGGCTTCCCGCAGATATTGATACCCCTTGATATGAGCCGGCACCCCTATCTCATGAATCATGTCCGTCACGTCCTTTTCCAAATCCCGCACCACAGATTCTGCCGCTGCCGGCGCGGCGGCACCTGCTGCCACCTGTTTTGTCTCACCGGACGGAACGGTGATCATAATCTGGAACTCCTTATTGGTACTAATCAAATTATTTATAATCCGGTAAAACTGCTCCTGATCTCGTGTTGCTGTCACATTTAATGTTTCCATCTGCTTCCTCCGTTTTCCCCTTTTACTGTATTGCTTTCTGGCATGGAACTTCTTGGCATCCCGTCCTATGACAGGACGTCTTTCAATGTTCTTCTCACACTAACCGTCATGATTCCACTCTGCGGAATCTCAAATCCGTGCGGAGAATGCCGTATTTCAGGCATTCTCCTGTGTGAGACGGAGTTGCAACGCAACTCCTAGAACTTCTTGGCGTCCCGTCCTATGGCGGGACGTCTTTAGAAGTTCTTCTCACACTATTATAGAACAACAGTATGTGTCTGGGGAATATTTAGGCATCGCATTACTTTGGTCCGGAGGCGCTTCTTCCATAACCAGTGGCTATGGCCGCCGCCAAGATCACAAGCATACAGATCGAATAATAATTGACAAAAGGAATCTGCGCCGGCGCCACCGCAAAGGCTTCCCCAAACTGTGCCGTCTGTTGTGCCGGAATCACACAATGCACCGTCCAGGGCGCCAGGAAACAGAACACACATCCCGTACAGTCCAAAAGATTGGCTCTGCGGTAACGGTCCACCCCTGCCCGCTGCCCAATCTCATTCACCAAATCGCCCAGCGCCACGATTGCCACAGAAATAACACCTGTGATCATGCTGAGAATACCTGTGGAAAGCACTATGGTCACCTCTGTGCTCCGCTCGCTTTTGGCAAAACGCTGCAAAAGCATCCCCACGTCCTCGAACAGACCGCTTTTTTCCATCACACCAAGCAGGGCAAACACCGCAATCAGCATGGCGGCCGTTCCTGCCGTCCCGCCGATGGCCTCCGTCACAAGACCAGTCACCGTAAACCCGCCTGGAAAAGCGATCAGGTCTGACACAGAATAGATGCCGCTCACAAGTCCTGCCGCGATGCCTGCCACAATACCATAGGATAAGGCGGCAATCAAATGCCTGCGCATCAGACAAAAGACCACAATGGTAACCGGCACCACCAGCATGACTAAGCTTTTCGGCTGTACCGCCGCCTCGTTGGCGCCCTCCAAAACAAGCCCCGCACTGCCCGATTTTGTAAAGAGCAAAAAGAGCACAAGGGCCCCGAAGGCGGCCGGAATACTGTAACGCATCCTGGTCCTGACCACCGTCCCTAAATCCGCCTGCTGGGTGGAGGAAGAAGCTATCGTTGTGTCGGAAATCGGGCCCAGATTATCGCCGAAGGCGGCCCCCGACACGATGGCCCCGATCATATACTGGGGCGCCACGCCTGCCATAACGCCCACCGGGAACAAGATCGGAATCACCACAAAATAAGTTCCCACCGATGTGCCCGTGGAGAATGCTAACAGGCAGGTGATCAGAAAGGCCGCCGCCACGAACAGTCTGCCGGTAAACCCTGCCGCCACCACATACCCTGCAATGGTCTGTACCATGCCGCTTGCCGAGATCAGTTTGCCGGAAACCGCCGCCAGCATCACCGCCAGCACGATCACCCCAAACATTGGTTTACATAATCCGGAAACAATGGCCTCTCCATAGCCCCTGTCATCTTTCACAAAAAGCGCTCCCACAACAAGCGCCGCAAAAAAAGCAACCACATACCCGTTCACATTAGACTGTCTGCAGGCCGCCCATAAGATGACACCGGCCGCCGTCAAAAGCGGCATACACCTGCCAAAGGCTCCCATCCAAAATTCCAATCGCTGCGTTTCTTTTTTCATAATCCTCTCCCCTGTTTTCCTCTCCTGCAGACAGGAATTCCCACACAATCACTGCCCGCTCTTTTTGGCGCCGTTCTCTATGCCTGCCTTTCCGAGCGCAGATCCAGATATGCGCACTCTTCCTCGCTCAGCTTAATATGCAGCGCGTCAATGTTTGACTGCATCCTCTCCGGACTTGCCGTACTCACCACCGCCAGTGTGTTGATACGCTGGTTGAAGATATAGGCCATGGCAATTTGTGCCACGCTCACCTGCTTTTGGGCCGCCAGTGCCTCGCACCTTCTGAGTCTTTCATAGTTTTCCGGGTATCCATAGCCTTTCATGGCCGGTTCATCTAAAATCTTTGGCGCATTCTTTGCCGCTTCCTCACTTTTCAGCTTTCCCGAGAACAGGCCTCTGCCCAGACTGGAATATGCCACCACAGGCATCTGATTTGCCGCATACCATTCTCTGGCCTGTACATTGTCAGGACCTGAGATGGTCACACAGCCGCCGCCCCATAAATCCTCCTTCTGCTCCGCCAGCCCATAGTTGGGGCTGGACACTGTAAAAGGTATCATATCATGTTTATAGGCATATTCATTGGCCGCCTCAATCCGCTCATGAGTCCAGTTAGAACCGCCAAAAGCTCCTATCTTTCCTTCCTCATGCATGGCATTGAATACTTCCACGATCTCTCCCACCTGGACATCTTTATCATCTCTGTGCAAAAGATAGATATCTATATAATCTGTACACAGATTACGAAGAGACTCTTTCAAATCCTTCCGCATGGCTTTCTCATGAACTCTTTTTTCCCAGGATGGGGTGGGATGACCGCATTTGGAAAGAATCACCACCTCTTCCCGGAGATTTCTCCTGGCAATCCAATTTCCCAAGGACATTTCTGCGCCCTCATATTGTCTGGCCGTGTCGAATGTGTTTACACCCGTCTGATATATGGCGTCTAACAGCGCATTGCCATCTCCGCCTTCCAGAAAAGGTGTCATGGCCGTGCCAAATAAAATCCGTGAAACCGGTTTCTCTACATAAGGTATCTTTACATATTCCATCTCCTGCATGACTGTTCCCTCCCTCTTGATCATACAAACCGTTCTTATCATTATAGCCGCAATCCATCCCGGTACACAAGACGCAAACCGAAACATTTTCACATGCCGGCACGGCTTCTGCCGCTGGGTTTATACAAATTCCCGTTCTCATACTTGCATTCAACCGCCGAATCCTTTATGATATGGTAAGAACAGGTGCCCTTCGGGGAGAATAGGGAAGTAAGTTGCGCTTCACGGTCACGCCGCTGTATAGGAGGAGTTCAGATTTCAATGCCACTGGGAAACCGGGAAGGTAAATCTGTGCCAGGATGCCTTAGTCAGAATACCTGCCTGTTTGGGTAAATCGTACGTTACGAGGGATGACGATACGATGATAGCTTTATTAAAGTTGCCCAAATTTCCCGGCAGCTTTTTTTATGCTCCAAAATTCTAGCTTTTCTATCACCATACAATCCCTCAAACAGATTGGAGGAACCTATGCATACAAAACAAAAAAGCAGCAAAAAACCATTACTTGCCCTTGCCGCGTTGCTCGTTGTGATTGCGGCGCTCTTTGGCGTCTATCAATTCTCCAAAGGAACTGCCGTCCAGGGAGAGAAAACCATTACCGTGGAAGTGGTTCACAAAGACGGCTCCCTGCATGATTTTACTTATCATACCGATCGAGAATATCTGGGAGAAGTGCTTGTAGATGAAAATCTGGTATCGGGAGAAAACGGCGCCTATGGCATGTTTATCACTTCTGTGGACGGGGAAACCGCCGATGATGCCAACCAGGAATGGTGGTGCATCACCAAGAAGAACGAACGCCTCAATACTTCCGCCGACCAAACCCCCATCGCCGACGGGGACGCCTATGAGCTAACCCTCACCATCGGCTATTGATTCTGCCCATAAATAAAAGTAATCCGCAGCAAAAACTGCGGATTACTTAATAAACTGAGAGGAATATACACACATGCAGACCAGACAAACGAATCATCCGGTAAAAACAATCAGGCTTGTGACCATGGGCGTTCTCAGTTCCATTTTGCTGGTGACACAGCTTGGGATGGCATTTCTTCCCAATATCGAGCCTGTCAGCACCCTGATCATTGTATACACCCTGTGTTATAAGAAACGTGTCTTTCCCATCATCTACACCTTCGTGCTTCTGGAGGGAATGGTCTTCGGTTTCGGCATCTGGTGGGTCAGCTACCTCTATATCTGGACGATTCTTGCCCTGCTTGTCCTTTCTCTGCAGAAGATGGATTCCGCTCTTTTATGGGCTGCCTTCTCCGGTGCCTTTGGGCTTTTGTTCGGCGCGCTCTGCGCCATTCCTTACTTCCTATCCGGCGGCCTTTTTGCCGCTTTCGCATATTGGAGCGCAGGAATCCCCTACGACATTTTGCACTGTCTGGGCAATTTTGTGCTTACCTTAGTGTTGTATAAGCCTCTGCTTAAACTGTTAAAATATCTGACATCACGATTGCAGTTCTGATAGAAAGAATCTTCCGGCGCTTTTTATCTCCGGTGCGCAAACCTGCTCTTCATCTGCGGTCCCACAATCTGAATCATAATCACAAGGATAAGAATGATCCCCTTGACGGCATTGTTGATCAGCGAATCCATCTTAAGCGCCACAATGATTTTATCGATGATCGTATAGGAAAGTGCTCCGAAAAAGATACCCAGGCATTTTCCTTTTCCGCCAGACATACTGATTCCGCCCAGCACAACTGCCGCAATCGCATACATTTCATAGCTGTTTCCCGTTGTGGCCGGGTCCGCGGACGCATTCATTGCCACCCACAAAAATGCCGCCACACCTACAAGAATACCGGCAATGGTAAATACAGTGACCTTCATCAGGCTGACATTAATGCCGGCCATCTGGGCTCCCTTTTCATTGCTTCCCACCGCATATACTTTCTTCCCGTATTTTGTGCTTGTGGCGATATATACAAACAATGCTGTCATAATAATCAGAATCAGGCCGACGATGGGAAGTGTGGCCGCCTTACCATTTCCAAATTGATACAACGTATCATAAGAAGCGTGCTCCATGCTCATACGGTATACGGAACTTCCGCCGCCCAGCAGTTCTTTGTCGATATGCTGACAAAAATATTGGGCAAAAGACCGGAAAATCAACATCGTCGCCAACGTTACAATAAATGCGGGCATCTTAATATACCCCACCAGCAGGCCGTTGATAATCCCGCAGGCCGCACCAAATGCGACTGCAAACAAAAGTGTGGCAAAAATACTGCCCGTTATATTGAATATAATAACCGAAAACCCTGCATCCAGTGCCAGCATGGACCCTACAGACAGATCGATTTCTCCTGTCAGGCAAATCAATCCCATGCCAATGGCGATGATGCCTACAACGGCGGAATGTCTGAAAATATTCATCATACCGCTCCACGTTAAGCCTTCACAAGTCAATACATACACGATAAAAATCAGAAAAAAGACAATGATAAAACTGTACTCCCCCAGATAGCCTGTTATCTTCTTTCCTACCGAAAAATTTTCCTTCTTTTTCTCCGCACCCATTACTATACCTCCTCAGAATTGATCGCATTTGTTGAATACAGCATGACTGTGGTCTCATCTATCTCATCATGCTTCAATACCTTAATGATGCTGCCGTTATAAAATACCACACAGTAATCCGCCACCTTCTGTATCTCCGGAATCTCCAAGGTATTGATCAATATGGTCTTACCGCTTTTGGCCAGTTCCAGAATCAATTTATAGATTTCGGCTTTCGCCCCTACATCGATTCCCTGGGTGGGATTGTCAAAAAGCAGAAGCTCTGCATCCGTATTTAACCATCTGGCAATGAATACCTTCTGCTGATTTCCCCCGCTTAAGGAAAGTATCGAACTGTTGCTGCTCTGGGCTTTGATATTAAGCAGGCTGCGGTATTTTTCAAACTTCTTCTTTTCCACACCTTTGTTGATCGGTGTTTTCCAGGCAGACAATGTATGTTCCGAAATATACATATTTTCCAAAAGGTCCATATCCGGAAGTACGGAATTTTCTTTCCGGTTGGCAGCAAGCATGGCAATCCCTGCTTTCATGGCGCTATGTATGGAATGTGACGTAAGCGGCCTGCCATGTATGCGCATTTGACCGCCCGTGGGATAGGTACTGCCAAACATACATTGCATCAGCTCACTGCTGCCGGCGCCCTGCAGACCGGTAAGGCCAATGATCTGCCCCTTTTCCACAGACAAGTTGACATCCGAAAATCCCGGTCCACAAAAATGCTCCAGTTTCAAAATCTCGCCTTCCGTCTTTCGTCTCGCATACACATCCTCAGACGCGTAGCCCTCCCCGACCATCAGACGTGTCACTTGCTCCGGATTCGTCTCCGCTATGCGTCCTGTGGCAATAAACTGTCCGTTCCGAAATACCGTATAACAATCAGAAAGTGCAAAAATCTCCGGCATTTTATGGGAAATAAAAATAAAGGAAGTTCCATTTTCCTTTTTCAAGTTATTTACAATATGAAATAAATGCGCAACCTCATCATTATTCAAGGAGGTCGTAGGTTCGTCCAAAATCAGAAGCTTAGCCTTAAAAAACAGCGCCTTGGATATTTCCAGCAGCTGCTTTTGGCTGGTCTTCAGATTTGCCACCACTTCCGTTGGATCCATCTCTACTCCAAGTTCTTCAAAAAGCTTCCTCGTCTCGGCAATCATCCTCTTTTTATCCAGCTTTCCCGCACGATTGCAGTATTCTCTGCCGAGAAAAATATTTTCAAAGACCCGCAGATCATTAAACAAATTCAGCTCCTGATGCACAAACGCAATCCCCATCTCTTCCGACTGTCTGATGGTCACCGCACCCACATCTTGCCCATCAAAGACAATTGTTCCGGCATCTCTTGGAAACACGCCGGTCAGCACATTCATCAGCGTTGACTTACCGGCGCCATTCTCGCCCAAAAGCGCATGTACCTCTCCTTTGCCCACAGTCAGATTTACCTCATGCAGCACAGTAACGCCGTTAAAAGACTTCGTTATACCATTCATCTTAAGCAGGCTCATTCCCATTCCTCCTATATTTTAAATGGGGCCGCCACACGACAGCCCCTCTCTCTTTTTCCCTAGAACGACGGATACTCACTCACATTCTCTGCAGTCACATTTTCACATGCGATCACATGGTCCTGGGTAACTTCCTTGCCGTCCAGATAATCAACCATATCCTGAATTGCGGTCTGAATCATAGACGGGCTATAGGTAACAGACACAAGACCGCAGCAGCTGCCTGCAATGTCTGCATAGGATTCTCCACGGAGTATGGCATAGAACTCCTCCAGTCCGCCGCAGCCGCTGATCGCCGGCTGGTTTGCAAGGAACGCTTCCTTGGTTGCGTCATCGATACCGCCGCCGTTTAAAGCTTCGAAAATGCCCATTGCCAGTTCGTCATCCTCTGCATAGAACCATTTGATCTCCGCATTAGACTTGTCGCCCATCAGTGACTCAAAGGATGTCTTAGTGTCAGAACGGCTCCAATTCATAGCGCCTGAGTAAGTGATGGACGCCAAATCAGCTTCTGACCATTTTAAGGAATCGTCAATCTTACTGCCTGCAAACTCCGCTTCCCCTGTCAAATACTTTGTGAAACCCTGGTCGCGCAGTGTGGTAACGGAGGAAGTATCGCCCTGGTATACATATACCTTATCTCCCGGTTTCATGCCAAGGGATACATAATAAGCTGCCGCTCCCATTCCAATCCCTTCGTTATCGCCTTTTACATTGGCCACTGCGGAAGAAGCCACGCCATCAATGATACGGTCAAAGGCAACATAGGGAATGTTGGCATCCACAAGCCCCTGAATGGCCGACTGTACGGTATCGTCGATCGGCTGAATCACAACGGCAATATCGCTTTCCCCTCTGGAAATAATATCTTCGATGTTTGTAATCTGTTCCGCCGCTGTGGCCGACGTAATAAGCTCCGCCTCATAGGTGCCTGCCCCGTTCACTTCCTCGATCTTTTCCTTGGCAAATTTCGCTACGGAACCTGTCCAGCCGTGATCTTCCGGTGCAGTCAGTACGTAGATATGCTTACCGGCGCCTGCTGCCTCCTCTGGAGCGTTTTCCTGCGCAGAATCTTCCCCGTCGGAACTTACCTCCGTAGAACTTACCTCCGTAGAACTCACCTCGGTAGAACTCTCTGCCGCAGCACCGGAATCTGAACCGCCCGAACCGCCGCAGCCCGTTGTGCATGTTGCCACTACCGCAAGTGCCATAAGCATTGATACCAATTTCTTCTTCATAACTTTAACCTCCATTTTTTTGATTTTATGTAAACTTAAATTACAAACTGTTCCAGATACCTCTTGGAAAGACGTATGCTGTCCAGAATCCTCTCCCGGCTGTCCTCAAAGGCCTTGTCTTCCACCTCAATACACGTACAGCCCTCATAGCCAATATCCGTGAGCGCGCTCACATATTTGGCCCAATCAACATCGCCCAGTCCCGGAAGTTTGGGAGACATATATTCCAAGGGATATGCCATGGTCCCAACCTGTTTCAATTTCTCCCCATACAGTTTGATATCCTTATAATGTACATGGAAAATCTTATCCTTAAATTCATAGAGCGGTTTTATATAATCCATCATCTGCCATACAAAATGGGACGGGTCATAGTTAATGCCCAGATTATCATCCGGAAGGATTTCAAAAATCTTTTTCCAGTTTGCCGGCGATGTCATCAGATTATGTCCGCCCGGCCACTGGTCCTCTCCAAAAAGCATGGGACAATTTTCAATGGCAATCCTCACGCCCTTTTCTCTTGCATGAGCCAGAATCGGCGGCCAGATCTCCTTTACCAATTCCAGATTCTCCTCCACAGATTTATATTGGTCTCTGCCTATAAAAGTGGTGACCATATTGACACTAAGGAGGGCGCTTGCATCAATCACCTTCAAAAGATGTCTGATGCAGGCTTCCCTTTTCTCCAAATCTGCATCCATGGTGTTGGGATAATATCCCAGCGCCGAGATTTCCACCTGTTTCTCCCGGCAATAAGCAAGAATCTCCTCCGCCTTCTTTGCATCCAGATGCTCTACATCGATGTGGCTGACTCCCGCATACCGGCGCTCCGCTTTACCCTGCGGCCAGCAGGCTACCTCCACGCAGGAAAAGCCCATATCCGACACAACATCTATCATTTCCTCAAATGACCAGCCATCCAAAATGGCGCTCAACAGACCTAATTTCATACTTCACCTCCCGGAACGACTGTCACTGTCATTCCCTTTTCACTGGATGCAAGACTGGCAAAGACCGCCCGCATTGCATTCAGCACATCACTTCCCTCTACCAAAGATTTTCGATTTTCCAGTACAGCCCCCACAAACTCGTCAATCACCCCTGACTTAGTCTGCTTGTCATTGGTCTGAATCTGATCGATATCATACAGAATCCGTTCACCCTCTTTGGTGATAATCGTGATGGCGTAATCCGGATTGTCATAGATTTTCATGATGCCTTTGCTTCCATATAATATAGTAGAATTATCTTCTTCCCCGTAATAGGTCCAACTGGCCGTCATGGTCCCCAGGACCCCATTCTCCAGCCTGTAAATACAAACGGCATTGTCATCCACCCCGATCAGACTGCCCGCCGCATCTTTCTTGTCTAACGTAACCACCTTGGCCGTGGTCTCTACAACCCTGCTGTCTAACAAGAACTGTATCAAGTCCGTCTTATGAATTCCCAAATCCGCCATGGCTCCCATAGCTGCTTTTTTTCTATCAAAAAACCAACTATTTGCACCCGGGTCGATACTCCATGTCTCGGGGCCGCCATGCCCGAAGTTCGTCTTAAATGTAATCACATTACCAATCGCACCTTCTTTTATCAGCTCCTTAGCCTTTCTATGGGCTTTGGCAAAACGTTGATTCTGACCAATCATCAAAACCTTTCCGGCCTTTTCGGCTTCCTCAACCATCTGTATGCAGTCTTCCAACGTGACTGCCATAGGCTTTTCACAAAGAACATGTTTACCGGCCCGCAGGGCTTTGATCGTTGTTTCGGCATGTGCATGATTCGCCACACATACGCTCACTGCATCAATTGCCTGGTCAGCAAACATCTCTTCCACAGACTGGTATGCTTTTCCGCCGAATTTCTCTGACAGTTCTTTTGCTCGTTCTGCATTAAAATCAAAGTATCCGCCGATCTCCACACTCTCATTTGCACAATACTCCGGAATGTGACGAACCTGCGCTATTTTTCCACACCCAATAACGCCTACCCTCATTCCTTTCATCTCCTTTCACAATATATTTCATTCTTTCTGAAAATTTTTGTTTGTCTTTATTGCTATAATAGTATAGTCTTTTTGTGTTATCAAGCTATTTTTTGTGTATTTTGTACATTTCGTTAATTATATCTATTGGTTTCTGCCATTATTTATTATCTATTTACAACAAATTTAGTATTTTTCTGAAATATTTTCATATATCTTTCATATCATTTTCACTTAAGATTAAGATACTTTCATTTTTCTTTACAAAAACATTGAATTATACTACAATATCTATCAGTCAAATCCCTTGGCATTCGTCAAATATTTGTGCAGCCACAGTACTTGAACCATTGTCCACGGATATAAACACGGCTGTCTGTCTGCACCGCTATCACAATGTAAGAAAGGAATTCGCAAATGCCATGAAAAAGAAAATCACCATCGCAGATATCTCCCAAAAAGCCGGCGTATCCGCCGCCACCGTATCCCGGGTCATAAATCATCGCTCCATCGTCAAACCGGAAACGGTACTGCAGGTAGAAGACGCTATGTCTGCTCTTGGTTATGTATTTGAACCCACAGTGCCTGAAGTTCCTTCCAAAAAGAATATTGTCTTGAACCTTCCTGAGATCAACAATGTTTTCTACCGGGAGGTGATACGCGGCGCAAACACTTCCGCCCAGGCACATGGATACGATCTGCTGATTAATATAACCCCTATAAATCGTAATACAATCGGCGGTTTCTGCCGCCTTCTCCATACAAGCAACGTTGCCGGCGTCATTCTGGCAAGCTGCATCCACGAAGATTTCCTGGAACAGATTCAAGCTATTGCCCCTCTGATTCAGTGTTGCGAATACAATGAACGCTCTGACTGCCCCTACGTCACGATTGATGATGTGGCAGCAGCCGAGATGGCCACAGAATATTTACTGTCCTGCGGCAGGAATAAGATTTCCCTGATCAACGGACCCTATAGCTTCAACTATGCCCGCAAACGGCAGGAGGGATTCCTCAACGTTCTGCAAAGCCGCGATATCTTTGTGCCCCAAAGCTGGATTGTCTCCCTGCCTGCAATCAACTTTGAAATGGCATACTCTGCCGTTTGCAGACTGTTAAACGCCGACCCGCATCCAAATGCCTTTTTCGTTATCTCTGACGTATTTGCCGCCACCGTAATCCGTGCCGCCAAGAAATACAACCTCAAAATCCCCCGGGATATCATGGTAGTGGGTTTTGACAATATCGACTTTTCCATGCTGACAACCCCCTCCATCACAACCGTCAGCCAGCCAAGCTTTCAGGAAGGGTATTCCTCCTGTGAGCTTTTGGTAGAAATGATTCAAAATCCCGAAAGGATTCCCAAGCCGCTGATTCTGAATACGGAACTTGTAATCAGGGAATCTACCGCTTCTCAATAGCTTTTTATTGACATAAGGATGTCCGGATACCCCCGGCATCCTTTACTTTTGACAAGATAACGCATTATAAAATTTTCATTTCACGAAATATTTTCAGAAATATATCCAGATATTTAGACACATCGCACAATCAGCTCACCGTTGCACTGTTGTTATATTAGAAATAATTATCCGCTATTGCATTTTCCTTTTAGTCTTGCTATGTTAATGACAGAAAAAACAAAAATATCTAAAACAAACTCATCTGCTGGTATCCGCCGTCTTCGCTCTTCCTCCTTCGCAGATCTGCAAAATGGCTGTCCAACAGCTTCCTGGCTTCCGCCTCCGAAAACAGCCACCGTTCCATGTCCTCCCGATGCAGTATGAGCGGCATCCGCTGGTGAATTCCGGCCATACACCCTTCCGCTTCCCTGGTAAGAATGGTAAACCGATCCCCTTCCGGCGCTTTATGATAAATACCTGCCAGATACAAAACTTCACCTTGTGCAAAGAATTCATATTTCTCCTTTCTCTTTTCTCCGATGTGCTTCCACTCATAAAATTTATCCGCCGGTATCAGACAGCGTCGCGTTTCATAATCATAGCGAAACATCGGCCGCTGTCTCACCGTCTCGCTCCTGGCATTAAAAAGCAGCGTATTCTTTCTGGCGGCTTCATATCCCCATTTAAGCACTTCCGATACCATACTGTCCTGACTGGCCCGCAGGACAAGTGCAGGTTCCGACGGATGTACCTCTCCTGATTTTGCCATCTGACGGTCAATCCTTTTGGCAATCCGCTCTATCTCCCGCATGGTCTCATCCTCTATATAAAATCTTCCGCACATGTTTCTCCCATCCTGTCATCAAAATCCTTATAAACTCTCACAGATTCCTGACATTTTCTCCTTCCACATCTATCCCCAATGTTACCCCGCTGCGCCTCTCTTTATGCAGCCCGCCGCTCATATGGGATACATTACTTTTTAGGAAACTGGCACGGAACACGGCATCTTCCCCGTAGCGCTCACGAATCTGGTCAATGGTCCTGTCCAGTTTCTCTAATTTCTCCAGCTTATCGCTCTTCATCCTGTCAAAGATACTGTATTGCCGTGCGGCGTCCTCCTGCACCTTTGAGGTATGGACACCGATCTGCCTGACAGGCGTCTTTTGATTCCACAGCTTTTCCAGTATCTGGCAGGCCGCCTCATAAATCTCTTCCGTGGTATTCGTAGGGGAGTCCAACTGCATCTGTTTATTCATATGTTGGAACTCACAGGTCGTAAGATGTACGCTGACCACCCCGATCATCACGCCGTCACTTCTAAGTCTCGCCCCCACTGTCTCGCTGAGGGAGAGAAGTAAATGCTTCGCGTATTCCTCTGTCACGATATCCACCGGCGCCGTGAGGCTGTTCCCATAGCCTTTGTTTGCCTCATGGGTGATCATATCGAAATCCAAATCGCCGCCTCTTGCAAAGTTCTGGATGGTTCCGCCATTCTTTTTCAAATGGGCACGAATCATTCCCTCATCTGCCTGGGCCAGTTCCCCTATGGTACGAATCCCCAATCGGTGCAGCTTCTCCACCGTGGCCCGGCCGCAAAGGAACAAATCCGAAACAGGAAGCGGCCACATCTTCTGTGCGATTTCATCTGCAAAAAGCGTGTGTACTTTATCCGGCTTCGAAAAATCTCCCGCCGTTTTGGACAACAGGAAATTTTCTGAGATGCCTACGTTTACTGTAAATCCAAGCTCCTCCCTGATTCTGTCCTTCAACTCATAGGCAAGCGTTACCATCTGGTCTCGTCCATACAGCTTCTCAAATCCTTCAAACACCACCCAGGCTTCATCAATGCTGTACTGTATCACCTGATCGCTGTATTCTTGCAGTATCTTGATAAAAGCTCTGGAAGAAGTCACATACAAGCCATAATCAGGCGGTACAATGACCAGTCCCGGGCATTTCTTCTTTGCAGCCACAATCGGTTCGCCGGTCTGAATCCCAAACTTCTTGGCGGGCGTGCTTTTGGCAAGCACAATCCCGTGGCGTTTCTCCTGGTCTCCGCCTACAATGCTGGGAATCTGCCTGATATCTTCTTTTTCTCCCAGCACGTCCACTCTGTATGCCGCGCTCCAGGAAAGAAAAGCACTGTTGACATCAATATGAAATACATATCTGCCCACTGCTACAGGAATTGGAAGATGCGCCACTTCTGGGACTCCACACTGTACCGCATTTCCAGGGTTTTACAGATCTCTCCCATTCTGATCTTACAGACAAACTGTTTCTCCCGCACACCCACATACTTCTTTTCTCCCCGGGATACTACCTGCTCAATCCGGCACATCATAATCTCATGGTCATCCGTCTCCAGCCTGAACCATTGCGGCGTTATCCTGCCGTCACGATCGGTCAGCGACATCATTTGAATCGGTATATTTGTGAGACCGTCTGTCCATGTTCCCATCTGCACTTTCTCTTCCATTTCCCTCACCTCCTCCCGTCTGGTCTTTGGTGTAATATAATATTATCAAACATACGTTCTGTTGTAAATATGTAATATTTACCGGAACAGACGCGGAAGAACCATTCCTGGCCTCAAAGAGCTCCCGGCCTCTTTGCCAGAAGCTCTTTTCCTGCACTGCCACATCCCCTGTCACTCAATGCGTCAACATCTCCTCAATAAAAATCCCATATCCCCTGGTAGAATCATTTACCAGCACATGGGTCACCGCCCCCACAAGTTTACCGTTCTGGATAATGGGGCTGCCGCTCATTCCCTGGATAATTCCCCCGGTGAGCGTCAGTAATTTCTCATCCACCACCCGGATGACAATACCCCGGTTCACGTTCTCATGTTCCAGATTCACTTCCACAATCTCCACATCATAAAATTCCGGCTCACTGGAAACGGAACAGATGATCTGCGCAGGCCCCAGCGAAATCTCCTGTTTCAAGGCAATCGGTATGGGTTCATAGGCGGAGTCCTCCATGCGGGTCTCATCGCATATGCCAAAGATTCCCTCCGAGGTATTCTCGGTAATCTCACCGATCACATTTTCACTGTCATACTCAATATAGCCTGTCAGTTCTCCGGGCGACCCGTTGGTGCCTCTGGTGATGCCTACAATCTCTGTCTTGTATAACATGCCTTCTTCCAAATTCATCAAAATGGAGGTATCCACATCGTTAATGCCGTGTCCAAGGGCCCCAAAAGTATGATCTGTCCCCTCATAGGTCATGGTGCCGATTCCCTGTGCATTATCCCGTATCCAGATGCCCAGTTTCCACTCACTTCCCTTGTTCTTGTCAGGTTCTATCATAACATCTGTTATTTCATCATTTCTCTTGATGGTCAGCACCATATCTTCCCCTTCGGATTCCTCCACCAATCTTATCAGCTGTTTCTTATTTTCTACCTCTTCCCCGTTAATCTTTAAGATATAATCTCCCTTCTGCAGTACATACTTGGCGGGCGATACCGTATCGCCGTCGCTGTTCTCAAACTCTCCGATACCCACCACAAGCACCCCATTGGTCTTAACGTAGATGCCAATCGGTATTCCGGAAGGAATCAGCAGTTTATCCTGAATCACCTGTACGTCCACATTTTTATAAGGAAGAACACCAAACAGTTTTAAATCCATCTGATAAGTATCAATCTCGTTTGCTCTGACTTTTACCGTATGTGCAAAATCTACATGGATGCTTCCTGTGCTCTCATCCTCCTCCAATATCCCGGTATCCGCCAGCTCCGTTACGGAAGATACCTGTGCCGCTTCCTCCTGTATCCGATAAATCTCTCCGGATATGGGAACCCGAAAATCCAATTCCTGTTCCACACCGGCACGGATTTTGATGGTGGAGGGAATTTTATCCCAGTAGGCAAAGTAAATCGTCAGTATCAGTGCTGTTATGCCTGCCAAAAGTATCAGATATAAAAAGCCTCTGTATTTTTTTTCCTGTTCTCTGGTCATATATATCAAATCGCTCAATTTTCCATTCCTCGTCTTTCCTACTTTCTTAACAGAAAAAGGACACACATTAGAGTATGTCCTTTCTAGTATATGAAAAATCTGATTTTTTAATTTAATATTGTTTGGTTTTTCTAGATCGGAAGAGCACACGTC
>CAJUFU010000015.1:0-39968 GCA_910585555.1 uncultured Lachnospiraceae bacterium | reverse complement strand
TGTTTCAGTTATAAGAAACGGCATAGGAAAAAGGACACACTCAAAGCGTGTCCTTTCTAGTATGTGATAAATCATGCAATTTAATTTAGTATTGTTTTGTATTTCTTGCCAAATCTTTCATTTCCTCGGCATTTTTCAAAACATTTTCCGTAATCAGCGCGCCGCCCAGCATTCTGGCTAACTCCTGTACGCTCTCCGTCTCTTCCAGTCTTCTGATATCCGTAATTGACCTGTCCTTTGCCACCTGTTTTTCTATATAGAAGTGTGTATCTGCCATGGCCGCAATCTGCGGAAGATGGGTGATGCAGATTAACTGGTGTCCCTTTCCCAAAATTCCCATTTTTTCCGACACTTTCCATGCCGTCCTGCCGCTGATTCCGGTGTCAATCTCATCGAATATCAATGTCTCGATCTCATCTTTATCGGCAAGCACCGTCTTAAGCGCCAGCATGATTCTGGAAAGCTCACCGCCGCTGGCCACCTGGGTTAACTCCTTCAGCGCCTCGCCTGTATTGGTGGAAATCAGAAAGGTAACCTGATCGTAACCATTTTCTCCCATCCGTTCTGTATTGGGTGTCACCTGAATCTGAAAGGCCACATGATCAAAATTAAGATCTTCCAGGGCACGTTTCATTTTTTTGGAAAGCTTATCGGCATTTTTGACACGTATTCCTGAAATCTTCTCACACACTGCCTGCAATTCTTTGTTTAAAGTATCTGCCTTTTTAGACAGTTCCATACGGTAAGCATCATAATCCTGATATTTGGCGATATTTTCCTGTGTGCGGTCATAATAAGCCAAAACTTCTTCCACCGTATTTCCATATTTTGACTTCAAATGATTAAGCAGGTTAAGCCGCCTCTCTGTCTGGTCAAAAAGGCTCTCGTCAAACTCCAGATTGGATAGATACTCCGCCAGGGCTCTATTGTAGTCGTTGAGCAGTCCGTCCATATCCAAAAGCTGTTTTTCAAACTCCTGTAAGGCATCGTCATAGGCCGACACACTGCGAATCTCCTTCAGTGCCCTTCCCATCAGGCTTCCCATACCCGCATCCTCATACCCGCACAGGCTATGGACATTCACCGCAGCCTCCCTGATTTTCTGGGCATAAAGCATTCTCTGGTAGGTTTTCTCCACTTCCCCATCCTCTCCTGGTACAAGGGCCGCCTCCGCAATCTCTTTACACTCGAACTCAGCCAGGGAAAGCTCCCGTCTGCGTGTCTCTTCGTCCACTTCGCTGGAACTAAGCTCTTCTTTCACCTGTCTATACTGCCTGTAAACTTCTTTGCAGTTCTGCTTCAAGACGTCCAGTTTCTCCCCGGCATAGGCGTCCAGAATCTCCATCTGTTTCGCCGCCTGCAACAGGGATTGATGTTCATGCTGTCCGTGGATATCAATCAAAATCTCCGAAAGCTGCTTGAGCTGTCTGGCTGTCACTGTCTCACCGCACACCTTGCACACGCTGCGGTTTGGCATAATTTTACGCTGTATGATTACCTGTCCTTCTTCTAAGGGAAGCTCCAGCTTCTCTATGGCTTTACGCTGCTTTTCACTTTCCACTGCAAAAATAAGTTCCACCAGCGCATATTCTGCGCCGGACCGTATCATCTCTTTATCCGCCTTGGCCCCCAGCGCCAGATTGATGGAACCGATGATGACGGACTTGCCGGCGCCAGTCTCTCCCGTGAGAATATTGAGACCCTCTCCGAAGGAAACTTCCGTCTCATCGATCAGGGCCAGATTTTTCACATGTAAACTCTGTAACATTTTTATCCCCGTTTCTGCGAATATTTTCTGACGGCCAAGATGCCAGCTTGCCGCATCCGTGCCTGTCAGCGGGCTACCAAACGGCCTATCTTTTCCATGACCGCCTCTGCATCCTTCTCATTCTGCATGGCCATCATCACCGTATTGTCTCCTGCAATACAGCCCACAACCTCCTCAATCTTTAAAGCATCCACGGCGGCCGCCACTGCCATAGCCATGCCGGAAACGGTCTTTAAGACCAGAAGATTTTGCGCCAGAGCCATAGACACATACCCTTCCTTGAGTACTCTGCTGTATTTATCTCCCAGATGAGGCTCCTCCTGGGTAAAAGCTACATATTTCTGCTGTCCCTTTCCATTGGGAATCTTAGACAGTTTCAGTTCCCTGATATCCCGGGAAACCGTTGCCTGCGTGACCTCATACCCGTCTTCCCGCAGACGGTCTACCAGTTCCTCCTGGGTCTCTATCTCATATTTTGTGATCAGCTCTATGATTTTTTCATGTCTTGCCTTTTTCATAGCTACGCCTGCACCTTTTTGTCAACCTTCCCCTATTTTCTTGTGGAGCACCGACAAGAAACTTTCCGTATTCAGCTTTAAGATTTCTGTGGTCTTGTCGGCCCTGCGCACCACGATTCTGTCTCCCGTCCGCAGAGTAACCTTATGACTGCCGTCGAAATTGGCCTCCATCATCTGCTGACACCCGTCCTTGCCCTGGGGAATCTCAATCTCAATCTCATCCTCCGGGGCGAACACAATGCTTCTGGTATTTAAGGTATGTGGGCAGACCGGTGTTAATAGAAGCATACTGGCCGCCGGCTCCACGATTGGTCCGCCTGCAGACAGATTATAGGCGGTAGAACCGGTGGGCGTGGCCACAATCAGCCCATCCGCACAATAGGTATTCAGAAACTGGCCGTTCACATAGACGTGAAAGGTCAGTATCTGCAAAGAACTGCACCGGGATATTACAATATCATTTAAAGCGTAATCCTCCTCTACGCCTTCCGGCTTCTCCACTCTGCCTGAGAGCATCATACGGTTTTCCCTGCTAAAATCATCCTGCAGCAGTTTATCCAACGCTTCCTCCACATGAGCGCTCTCCACCTCTGCCAAATATCCCAGCATACCCAGATTAATCCCCAAAAGAGGAATATCGCTGTCCATCATGTTGCGGGCCGCCCGAAGCATGGTGCCGTCCCCTCCCAGCACCAGCACACAGTCCGTTTCTCTACCGCTGCCGTCTTGAAAAACCTGCCTCTCGTTCCTGACACAGACCGCCCTGCCTCCGTGCGCTTCAATATAAGCAACTATTCTATTGGTTATATCACCCTGCGGGTCTTTCACCTCGTTGGTGATCAGATAAAACATTTTCATTGATTATTTTGCCTCATCCAGCGTATCATGGGCCTGTGTAACCACCTGCCGAATATGTTCCGCCATTTCCTGTTCGAAAGAGACGCCGTTTCCTTGTGTCAAGAGCCTATCCAGCGCCCCCAGCGCTTCGTGCTCCGTCATTTCTCTTATGTGATCGGGAATCCCCGTCTTTTTGGCAATCCACAGAAGATACTCTATATTACCCTCTGGACCTTTCACCGGAGAAAAAGTGATACCGTTCACCGCAAAGCCTATCATATCGGCATAATCAATCACCTTGTGCACCACTTCCGTATGCACCTTGGGGTCTCTCACCACACCCTTTTTGCCCACTTTATCCCTGCCGGCCTCAAACTGCGGCTTAATCAGACATACCATACCCCCGCCATCACGCAGCAGGTTTCTGGCCGGAATCAGAATTTTGGTCAAAGAAATGAAAGAGACATCTACCGAAGCAAAGTCCACTGTTTCCTTGATTTCCTGATCTGTCACATATCTGAAATTCGTTTTTTCCATGCAGACCACTCGTTCATCATTTCTAAGCTTCCAGGCCAACTGCCCATGTCCCACGTCAATGGCATAGACCCTGGCCGCCCCGTTTTGCAGCATACAATCCGTAAACCCGCCTGTGGAAGCACCGATATCCATACATACCGCATCCTGCAGTACAATGGGGAACTGCGCAAGCGCCTTTTCCAATTTTAACCCGCCGCGGCTCACATAGGGCAGCGGATTTCCCTTTACCTCAATCCGTATCTTGCTCTCGTCAAACGTGGTCCCCGCCTTATCTTCCCGCTGGCCGTCCACAAAGACATTCCCCGTCATAAGAAGTGCCTTTGCCTTTTCCCTGGACTGAGCGTAGCCCTGTCTGACTAAAATCACATCCAGTCTCTCTTTCATATGCCCCTACTTATCCATGATAGATTGATACTTTGCACGAACCTTTTCCACAATGGAATGCGCATCAATCCCAATCTCCTGCTTTAGCAGTTCTACGTTGCCGTGTTCTACATATTCATCCGGGATTGTGATGCCAAGTACTTGTGTGGATACCCCCAGCCTGTCCACATACTCTCTCACCTTCTCGCCAAAACCGCCGCTGGCCACATTTTCTTCCATCGTCACAATCAGCTGATGGCCTTTACAAGCCTGGCGGATGGCCTCCTCATCGATGGGCTTCACAAATCTCGCATTGATCAAAGAGCAGGCAAATCCCTGTTCTATCAGCTGTTCCCGTACATCCAGCGCCACCTTTACCATACTGCCCACAGCCAGAAGCAGAATATCCTTCTCCTGATAAATGGTTTCGCTTTTTCCATATACAATAGGTTCCCGAATATTCTTTAAACCGTCAAAAGCCTCTCCTCTGGGGTATCGGATTGCCATCGGTCCGCCATAGGCAAGGGCAAACTTTATCATATCGGAAAGCTCCCACTTATTCTTGGGCGCCATAATATGCATATTCGGTATAGAAGATAAATAAGACAGGTCAAAAATCCCCTGATGCGTCTCACCGTCACTGCCTACAAGTCCCGCCCTGTCTATACAAAATACCACCGAGAGATTTTGGATACACACATCGTGCAGAATCTGATCGTAGGCGCGCTGTAAGAAAGATGAATAGATCGCCACGATAGGCTTTAGGCCGCCTGCTGCAAGCCCGGCGGCAAAAGTCACCGCATGTTCCTCCGCAATCCCCACATCAAAGAACCGCTCCGGGTACATATTCCGGAAGCGTTTTAAACCCGTTCCATCGGGCATGGCTGCCGTAATCGCCACCACTTTCTCATCCCGCTGCCCTAACTTACACATCACTGTGGAAAAAATATCCGTATAATTTGCCTTCGTCCTGGGCGCGCTGGGAATGCCCGTCTCAATATCAAATGGCTCCGCCCCATGGAATCTGGCCGGGTGTCTTTCCGCCGGCGTATACCCTCTGCCCTTCTGGGTGATAACATGCAAAAGCACCGCCTTTTTGACTTTGCGCGCCTCCTTCAACATATGTACCATCTCAGGGATATTATGGCCGTCCACCGGCCCCAAATAGGTAATCCCCATATCCTCAAAAAACATCCCCGGCACTACCAGATGTTTAAAGCTGCTCTTTGCCCGCCTGATCTGCGATACCACCTTATCTCCATATTTGGATTTACCATGCAGGGAATTGTAGACCCCTTCCTTTAAGCCAAGATAGGTGTCAGCTGTACGGATATTGTTCAGATATTTTGAGACACCGCCCACATTCTCGGAAATAGACATGTTATTGTCGTTTAACACAATGATAAAATTGGTTTCCAGACGGGAAGCATTGTTCAAGGCCTCATAAGCCATACCGCCCGTAAGGGAACCGTCGCCAATCACGGACACAATGGTCTGGCTGCCGCCCTGGATATCTCTGGCTTTCACCATGCCCAGTCCCGCCGATATGGAGGTAGAACTATGCCCTGTATCAAAACAATCGCAGTCGCTTTCCTTTCGCTTCGGAAAGCCGCTCATACCGCCAAACTTACGCAGATTCACAAACCCGTCCCGTCTGCCGGTCAGAATCTTGTGGGTGTAAGACTGGTGTCCCACATCCCAGATCAACTTATCCTCCGGTAAATTCAAAAACAAATGCAGCGCCATGGTCAGCTCCACGGCTCCCAGGTTAGAACCCAAATGCCCGCCTGTCACGCTGATCGTCTGAATCAAAAACTGCCTGATTTCTTCTGCCAGGACACCATAATCCTCCGGTGCGATCTGCTTAATATCATTTGCCTGTTCAATCTTCTCCAATAACATGGTACGCCCCTTATTTTTCTCTGTAGATTAACTGTTCCACTAGCTGTTCCAGAAAATGATTCCGCCCGCCGAAAGACTGCAGGATGGCAATCGCTTCCTGGGATAACGTCTTAACCTGTTTACTGGATTCCTCCAGACCATGCATGGACACATAGGTGAGTTTATTGTTCTTCTCGTCGCTTCCTATGGGTTTGCCAAGCACATCCTGACTGCCCGTCACATCCAGAATATCATCCTGAATCTGGAAAGCAATGCCGATATTACAAGCGCATCTCTCAATCTGTGAAACCGCCTCATCTTCTGCCCCTGCAAGCACGGCCCCAATCATCATAGCCGCCTGAATCAATGCCGCGGTCTTGTGTTCATGGATAAAAAGGAGCATATCCTCGGTCACATGCTCTCCCATTTCCTCCGCCTTCAGGTCTGCACACTGGCCGCCGATCATACCATAAATGCCAGCCTTCTCTCCCAGAATCTGCAGCGCCCTCGCTGTCCTTTTATAGGCCGTCAGCGTATCGGCTTTGTGAAAAGCCGCTGCCGCCGTCTCAAAGGCAAAGTTTAAAAGAGCGTCTCCCGCAAGCACTGCCATGCCCTCCCCATAGACAATATGGGTAGTCTTACGGCCCCTGCGGTAGTCGTCATTATCCATAGCCGGCAGATCATCATGCACCAGGGAGTAGGTATGGATACACTCAAGCGCCATCATAAAATAAGAAAGTTCCTCCCCTGCGCCGCCGAACAAAGCCGCAGTCTCCTCCATCAACATGGGCCGCAGTCTCTTCCCGCCGCCTAAAACCGCATAGTCTGCCGCCTCTATTACGGTACGCTGATATCCTTCTTCTTTGGGCAGGCGCGCCTTAATCAATTCCTCAATCTGCCCGGTCTTCTTTGCTATTTCCTCGCTAAAATTCATCTAATCCACCATCTTCATTAATCTGAAGTACCTTTTTTTCCACTTGATCTATTGTCTCATTGCAGTGCTGCAATAGTTTCATACCCCTGTCATATTCCTGGAAAGACTCCTCCAGCGTAATATCTTCCGCTTCCAAATGTGCGATTACTTCCTCAATCTGCTCAAAAGTTTCCTCTAAGGATAACGCTTGTTCTTCTTGTCCGACAGCTTCCTGTTCTTTCATCTTACACCCCATCTATCCTAAATTCCATCTTCTCTTTTCCAGTCACAGACGCTTTGATCTGTCCGTCCTTCACGTAAACGGTAATCTGGTCTCCCACATCCGCCTGCTGCACGCTGGATAAGGTCTTCCCTGCTTTGTCTGACACATAAGAATATCCCTGGTTCAGCTTATCTAACGGTGACAGACCTTTCATTTGTTCCACATAGAGCGCCAGTCTGTGTCTCTTCTCCACTAACAGGCTTTCCATCACATTCTGCAGCCGTTCCTCCAAAGATAAGGCCTGTGTCCTTTTCATACGGATTCTATTTACCGGACTCACATACTTAAGTCTTACCCTATACTGTTCTTCCGCTCTGCGCATACGCTGTATCACAACACCCATGTGATGTCTCATGGTATAAGCATATTCATCCAGCTTCTCCTGCATCTGACCTACGTCATAGACGGCCAGTTCCGCCGCCGCTGAGGGAGTCGGTGCCCGAAGATCTGCCACAAAATCAGCAATGGTGGTGTCCGTCTCATGTCCCACTGCAGAGATAATGGGAATACTACAGTCAAATATGGCCTGGGCTACCGCCTCCTCATTGAAGGCCCAGAGATCTTCGATCGAACCGCCGCCCCTGCCTACAATGATGATATCCACACCCTGCCGCTCCAATGCATGAATACCGTTTATAATACTGGGAACCGCCGCCTCCCCCTGGACGATTGCCGGATAGAGAATGATCTGCACATAGGGATTCCTTCTGGAAGCAATGTTGATAATATCCCGCACGGCTGCTCCTGTGGATGCTGTCACCACACCAAGGGTCCTGATATAACGTGGAATCGGCTGTTTATACTGCGGGGCAAACATCCCCCGCTCATAAAGCTCCTGTTTCAACCGCTCATACCGCTCATAGAGCGCCCCAGCGCCGTCTAAGGAAATCTCTCTGGCATAGAGCTGATACTTGCCGTCACGCTCGTAAACATCCACACTGCCGCTCACCACCACCTGCTGTCCCTCTGTCATCCGGAAAGCAAGCCCTTTGCGGCAGGAAGAAAACATAACGCACGCTATTGTTCCCTTTATATCCTTTAATGTAAAATAAATATGTCCAGAGGGATGATATTTACAGTTACTGACCTCTCCTTTGACTCGGATTGACTGCAACATAAAATCCTGCGTGAACATATTTTTAATATAAGAATTGACTTGTGCAACTGTATATACATTCTGCATAACAGCACCCGCCTTATGCAAATTTGGCCAGAATACCATTTACAAATCCGGAAGACGCATCCTGCCCGAATTTCTTGGCAAGTTCCACTGCCTCATTGATAGCCACTCCCGTAGGCACATCTTCATCATAACAGATCTCAAAGACGGCAAGCCGCAAGATTGTCAAATCCACTTTGCTCATTCTGGCGGTATTCCACCCTTCCGCCTTCTCGTTTAACTGGCTGTCAATCTCCGCAAGCTTATCAGAAATCTTCCTGAACTTCTCTGACACATAAACGGCGTCTTTGTCCCGCGCAGCATTCTCATCCTCAAAAAACAGCTGTTCCTGCTCCGGCATATCTTCCATCTTGTTAAATTCTACACGGAACAACAGTTTAAAAATCTGCTCCCGCAACTCTCTTCTGCTCATATCAACTCTAGCTCCGCCTTATTTGTCTTTGGTCACATTAATCCCCGCAATACGGATATTTACATCCAGGACTTCCAAGCCCGTCATATTCTCAATAGCGGCTTTCACCCTGTTCTGAACACGCTGGCAGGTGGCCGGAATATTATAGCCATACTCCATGGTAATCGCAAGCTCCACCTTAACTTTCTTGTTCGAGACATATACTCTGGCGCCTTTTGAAAGACTCTTGACTCCAACTCTGCTAAGCAGCTCATTGGTCATATTACCGGCCATAGCCGCCACACCGTCCACCTCAGTAGCCGCTAAGGCCGCAATCATAGCCACCACATCATCCGCAATCTTTACGGTTCCGAATTTCTCATCTTCGTTCAGTACATACGAATTTTTGGTTGTTTCCTGTTCCATAAGCAATAACCATACCTTTCTCTCATTTGGATTAAGTATATCAAAATTTCTGTTTTTTGCCTAGCCCTATTCCGTCTAAAGCCAGAAGCTCATACTATATTGCTTCTCATTGTCTGTATAAGACACAGCCCCATCGGGACATTCCAAATACTGAAAAATACCCTGCTCCAAAATCAATGCCGTGTGCATCTGCCGATAAGTCTCGTAATCCGCACATTTTAAAGTCACATAAGTATTTCCCTGCTCATAGCCCTCCTGGAAAATCTGCGCAAGTCTTTCTTCATCCCATTTCGTAAAATAAACCCCTTCCCGCACATAATAATTTGCCGCCATAGCCGTACATTCCGGCAATTCCACTACATTGTCCAGCGTATGTGTCAATTCCAGCTGTTTGGTGGTCACGCACAGATAGTCATAATTGATGGTAGGTATCTTTTCCGACGGATAGCTTTCTGTCCCGCCCACTGCCTGATAAGAAGCGTCTCCCCAGGTGGCGTCCACATAATAGTATTCCCCGTCAATCCGCACCAGATTCCAGGCATGTCCTTCTCCGCCAATCACCCGGCCAAGCACCAGCGTGGCAAAGATATCTGCTTCATTTAACAGATATTGCACCGCCTTGGCATATCCCTGACAGACGGATTTTCCTTCGATAAATACGGAACAGATATTCTGGTTGTCCTGGGCTGTGGCATCATAATCGGTGTGGTGTATCACATATTCATAGATGTATTTGACCTTCTCGTACTCATCTGCATCTTCCGGCATACCCGACAGACATTTGTTTACATAACTATCTATCTGTACTTGCTTTTGCGCCACCTCACTTTGTGTAAATCGATACGTTCCTGTAAAGGTCACCTTCTTCAACACATCTCCCAGCGTGTATTCCGTATAACTATATCCATCCACATAGAAAATTTCCGGATGGTCATTTAATACGCACTGAAAAACATGGGCAATTTTTTCTTTATCAAATATGGACAGCTTTACTTCTTGTCTAAAGTTGACCAAAGCATCCAAGATTTCCAGATAGGCAGTCTGTTCTTCCTCCGATAATTTCTGGTAGGCATAGCAGTTCTCAAGCGACACCTGAATCTGGGCATCCTCCTGCCGTATGACCTGCTCCGGCTCCTCGTATTCTGTCTGCTCTGCTCCCAGATCAGCCTGCCAGTACAAATCCCTTTCCTCATGGGGCAGCTGACGCCAGGCATAGGCCAGCGCGCCGGTAAGTGTCAGCATGACGATCAATAAGAAACTTGTTCTCTTCATAGGCCAATGCCCTCCTTCCTGCCATATTCCCATGGGTATCCGTTAATTTCTTCCAAATTCCGCCAACACAAGACCCTCATTCCGATCTAATGTCATGCCAATGCTCCAGGGATTGACAAATAACAGCAATGGATTTCCTTTTAAATCCTTGATCTTTTTCATATCAGAAGTCCCTGTCAGCTTGTCCAGATCAATCTCCTTGTTCTCAATCCACCTGATATGTTCATAGGGGAGATTCTCCAGCTTAATCTCTACATTATATTCATTTTCCAGACGGTATTTGAGAACATCAAACTGCAGTACACCCACCACACCTACGATAATCTCCTCCATACCCGTATTAAATTCCTGGAAAATCTGAATGGCACCTTCCTGGGCAATCTGTGTGATTCCCTTGACAAACTGTTTCCTTTTCATGGTATCCATCTGCCTGACTCTTGCAAAATGCTCCGGTGCAAAGGTGGGAATCCCTTCATAGGCAAAATTCTCCTTGGGCATACAGATCGTATCTCCAATAGAGAATATCCCCGGATCAAAAACGCCAATGATATCTCCCGCATACGCCTCGCTTAAGATTTTTCTCTCATCCGCCATAATCTGCTGCGGCTGGGACAAACGCATCACTTTCCCACCCTGTACATGACGCACTTCCTCATTCACATCAAACTTACCGGAACAAATCCGCATAAAAGCGATTCTGTCACGGTGCGCCTTATTCATGTTAGCCTGAATTTTGAAGACAAAGGCTGAAAAGTCATGTTCCACCGGGTCGATCAGACCGATATCCGCCTTGCGCGCAAGGGGTGTGGTAGTCATCTTTAAAAAGTGCTGCAAAAAAATCTCCACACCAAAATTCGTCAATGCCGAACCAAAAAATACGGGGGTCAAATCACCTGCCTGTATCTGTGAAAGGTCATAGGGTGCACTGGCCCCGTCTAACAGTTCAATCTCCTCCATAAGCTGCGCCTTATTCTCTTCCCCAATCTGCGCAGTCAGCCTCTCTTCCTCCGCCACAGGAATTCTGGTGGCATGTCCTTCTTTTGTGCCTTTTTCCGTGTCTGCGTAAGTGATAACGCACTTGCTCTCTCTCTCATAGACCCCTTTAAAATTCTTTCCGGAACCAATCGGCCAATTGATCGGGCAGGTGGCTATACCCAGCTCCTTCTCAATATCATCCAAAAGCTCGAAGGTATCATTGGCATCCCTGTCCATCTTGTTGATAAAGGTAAAGATTGGAATGTGACGCATCACACATACCTTAAACAGCTTACGGGTCTGCGCCTCAACACCTTTCGAGGCATCTATGACCATTACTGCCGAGTCAGCCGCCATCAAAGTTCTGTAAGTATCCTCCGAGAAGTCCTGATGTCCCGGTGTATCCAGAATATTGATACAAAAACCGCCGTATGCAAACTGCAGCACGGAGGAAGTAACAGAGATACCTCTCTCCTTCTCAATCTCCATCCAGTCAGAAACCGCATGTCTGGCTGTGGCTTTTCCCTTGACACTGCCCGCCAGATTAATGGCGCCTCCATATAACAAAAATTTCTCGGTGAGGGTTGTCTTACCCGCATCCGGGTGCGATATGATCGCAAAAGTTCTTCTTTTGTTGATTTCTTCCGCATAATTACCCACGTTTTTATCCTCCAAACCACATTTACAGCATAGATGTGCCGGCAAACTCCGGCTTGATTCCAAGATAGTGAAGCACCGTTGCCCCAATATCCGCAAAAGTCTCCCTGGTGCCCAGATTCTTCGGCTTCACTGTCTTACCATACATCACAAAAGGCGTATGCTCTCTGGAATGATCTGTGGATACCGTATATCCCGGATCGCATCCATGATCTGCCGTAATCATCAAAATATCATCTTCCCTAAGCTTCTCCAGCATCTTTGGAAGCTTCTGATCAAAATAAGCAAGCGCCCTAGCGTAACCGTCAATATCATTACGATGGCCGTAAAGCATATCATAATCCACCAAGTTAACAAAACAAAGCCCCGCAAACTCTTTGTCGAGATATTCTAACGTTCTCTCGATTCCTTCCTCATTTCCCTTGGTGAAGACGGCCTCCGTGATTCCCCTGCCGGCGAAGATATCCTTGATTTTCCCCACAGATATCACATCCTTTCCGGCACTCTTAAGCTGATCTAACATGGTAACTGCCGGCGGTTCCAGAGAAAAGTCATGCCGCTTGGGCGTTCTTACATAATGACCGCTCTCCCCTGAGAAGGGCCTTGCAATTACCCGGCCCACCCCGTGCTTTCCCTGCAGGATTTGTCTGGCCGCTTTGCAATACGTATAGAGCGTTTCCACAGGCACCACATCCTCATGGGCCGCAATCTGAAACACACTGTCCGCTGAAGTATAGACAATCAGATTACCTGTCCGCACATGCTCATCCCCATAATCTTGAATGACCTCCGTGCCCGAATAGGGTTTGTTGCACAATACCCCTCTTCCTGTTGCCTCCCGAAACGGTATCAGAATCTCCTCCGGAAATCCCTGCGGATAAGTAGGCAGCGGCTGTGTTGATATGATGCCGGCAATCTCCCAATGCCCGATGGTGGTATCTTTTCCCTTGGAAGCCTCCTTCATGCGCGCTACTGTCGCCTGGGGCCGTTGCACACCCTCTCTGCATGTGACGCCGTCTATATTAAAAAGTCCCAATTCCTTCATATTAGGCATAGAAAACAGAGAGCTTGAGGACACAGACCGCAGGGTATTCGTTCCCTTATCCCCATAGGCTTCTGCATCCTCCATCTCTCCGATACCAAAACTATCCAATACGATTAAAAAAACTCTCTTCATCTTTTGCCTCCATCCTCTATGATCTCACCGTACCATAAGCCCTGCAAAATGTCATACGACTATATAGTACCATAAAATCATTCACAATGCACCTACTTGTTACCGCACTGTCTCTCTTTACGTAACAGCTAAGCCTTCGGCCTCCCTGTCATGCCTGGTGTACTCAAACTGCTTAAAAGCTGCATTTTGGTCTTAGTCTTCGTTAACTGTGCTGATGATAACCGCCTCCGGGCTGACACCAGTCTTTCGAATAACGATATCTTCAATCTGGGCACGCTGTGCTTCCGTAAGTTCCTCGGTATTTACCACCACGTCCACGCTTTCCCCGTCAATACTGACAACCGCATCACTAAATCCTTTGGCTTCCAAAAGAATTTCCGCTGCAGTTTCCTTCTCCGCTATATCTGTCATGGAGATCATGTTATTCACTGCCTCCTGCTTTTGTGACTCGCTGATATTCGCATTGTTGATGATCTCCAAAAGCGTCTCTTTATTCTGCGCTCTGGTCTGCTCCTTCTGAAGCTTCGCTCCGGATAATTCGGAAGTCGTACCCGCCGAAGTAAACACTGCCTCTCCTGGCACCTCATCCATCTGTTCTTCCGCCAACGCCTCAGCCAGTTCTTCATCCACACTGCCGCTGTCCACCATGGTTACATCCTCATCGAGGCTTTCAATGTCGCCGGAAGCCTGCTCAATGTCTTCCTCGGACAAATCCATCAGCGCAGCATAATCCGATTCTCCTTCCGCCAGTGCAAGATCTGTTCTGTCATCCGTACTGACCGTACCGCTTACGGACATGATCTCTTCGTCTGTCACTTTCGTGCCTGCAAAATTCAAATAGCCTGCTACCGCAATCATAATTGCAAGCGCCGTGATCATCATTTGGTTCTTCTTGATCATATTTTTCAATTTCTTCTCCCCTTCACTGATTATTGTTTTTCATCTTAACTATTGTTATTTTATTCATGTCTACATCAAATAATACCTGAATTGCTTCGATTATATTCTGACGTACTTTAGGCTGGTCCGCCCCCTGGGCAATCACCACCACCCCTGCCACCGCGGGCGATATGGTCTTGACCACATAGGGCACATCCTGCCCCCGCTCATCCACCGTGTAAATCGTATTCTTTTCTACTCTGCTCTGTGTTGTCTTTCGGCTGCCCCCGGAGGCATCTGCCTCTGTCATCTCCGAAATATCCTCCATTCCGTCCTTCGCCAGTACCTTCTGTTCCGATTCCTTTAGGGTAATCAGTACCTTTACCTCCCCCGCCCCTTCTATATATAGAAGCGACTCTTCCAGCTTTTCCTCCCACACCTTCGCATAATCGGTATTATAGCTGTCTGTAAAAGTCTGTTGCTGTTCCCCTATCCTATCATTTACATTGTCCAATATAGCGGACTTAGTTGAACTTTTTTCAACAGGCAGTGAAATCACACACAAAAGGACGCCCAGCAAGATCACAATCAGACACTGGTCTTTGCGCAGCTTTTTCATCCCTGTCAATCTGTGGGACAGCTTCTTACCATCCTCCAACACATGTCACCTCCACTCTGTCCGGTTCTATCCCCAGCATCCCGGCAAAAATCTCCTGGTATTGCAGGCCTTCCTGGGTATCCTCTTTCTTCTGCTGTCCGATCACGATTTCCTCCACCAATACCGGCTCAATTCCTTCTTCTGCCTGTTTCTTCATCTCTACAGCCACTTTTTGAAACTGCCTTTCATATCCTGCACCCTCAACCCGATCAGCTCCTTTCTCAAAAACAAAAGATACGGAATTTACAACATATGCTTCCTTAGAAACTGCCTCATTTAACCTTGCCCTGACCTGCTCCTCCAACTGTGCCACGGCCGCCTCATCAGCGCTTTGGTCCGTCCCCTGCCAGAGATTTTCCTTCTCATACTGCTGTATGATCTGTTCCATCCCGGTCTGCCACTTTCCTTGTAACGCTTCCTGCCCGGACAAAAAAGGTTTCAGAAACAATAGCAATATAATAACACTTGATACAAATTTGATATACTTTTCATACTGTCTGCCCGGTGCAAAATGTATGACTGCCTGAGCCGCAATCATAAAAAGGCCTATTTGTCTGATGTTTTCAAGCATCCTGTCTCTCCTCTTCTTCACAAGCTCTATGCATCTAAGGATTTTTGCTTTCCATGTCACATCATATTTCTGCCCACAGTATACGTGATAATGGCGATCTGAATCACGAACATTCCCACAGAGGCAAGCGCAATCTTAAATAACATCAGATTGCCGTCCCCCACCCGGTTGGCACATCCTGTCATACGTCTGTCGCTGACGATTCCAATCACCGCCGCACTCAGTTTGATCACACAGGCCAAAAGGGCCAGTTTTAACAAAGGAACGCCGCATAAAACAATAAGCACCAGTGTAATATAAATCCCGATACTGTTCTTGACTAGTACCGCAGAACCAATCACCATCTCAAACATGCCCTCCGTCAGCCCGCCGATGCCAGGCAGGGCTGACACAGCTTTCTTTAGGGCAGAGGACTGCAAAGAATCTATAACAGGGGATATCATTGCCTGTAACAGACTGAAACCCGTTATGACTCCCAAGGTCACCTTGATACTGACGCCAATCAGCTTTTCTATCAGCTCCAGCAAAAGACCCAGTTTCTCCTCCATCCAGATTCCATTGATGATCGTCAAAAGCACATACCCATACACAAACGGGAGAAGAATCGTCAGATATCCCCACTCTATGAGATAGACCACCACCAACAGCAGGTGATAATAAACCGAAGCCGAAGCAAATCCTGATACGCTTCCCACCGCAATCATATAAGTGGGAATATACAGACGCATAAAATTAGTAACGCTATGCAGAATCTCCTGTACAGTACCGGCCGCATCCGCAAAAAATCTAAGAAGTACTGCAATCAATAACAGATAGACAAAATAAAAAGCCAAATCGGACACCTGATGGTCTTTAAACAAATCTGCAAAATTAGAAAACAGCGCCGCCGCAATTCCCAGTATGAGAATCGTCAGAAATAACATACGCAATTCATCTTTCTGATATCCTATTGCACCTGTTATTCCATTCCCCAACAGCTTCACAGCTTCCCAAAGTTCGCCAGCCATAACATGTGCAAACACCTTCTGCCCGTCAAAGGTAAATTCCGGAAACAGCTGACCGAAGTCTAAGGCCGTTTTGTTCATACCCATCTCATCCCACACAAGACTGCTCTCCATCATGCGCCCCCTATCTTGCAACCGCCTGTATGTTTTCCATCAAAGCTAAAAGCACGGGCATCCCCACCGAGAGAATATAGAGTTTCCCAAGCATCTCAACTTGTCCGGCAACACCGCCGTATCCGGCGTCCTTACAGATACCGGCACAGAACTCACAGGCATAAGTGGCTCCCACAGCTTTTAAAAGCAATGTCAAATATTGATAGTTTTCATTCAGATATCCCCGGATTTGTTCCATCCCTGTCAATATCTGCATAAAATAACGAACGATATATTCCAGGAAAATCAGACACACTGCAACGGTAATATAGATGCCATACTCAGCCTTATAACTTTTAATGGCCACTGCAAACAGTACGCCCACAATCCCAATTAACCCAATCCTAATCATATCCATACAGTTTTCCGCCTTTATGCCTCACAGTGTAAACAATTCCTGTATCATCAAGAACAGATCATATATATAAGGAATAATCCAAGTTAAAACAAGAATTAATCCTGCAAGGCTGATTAGGAAGGCATGTTCCTCCCTGCCGCTATACTTTAAAACCTGATTTAATATTGTAACCAAGATGCCGACTGCTGCTATCTTGAATATAAGACTTACGCTCATTGTTACCTCCATGTCAAAGAACCTTTCTCCTTACCTGTTTCTTTCACAGCAACAGGATCGATAAAAGCAGCCCTGCAAGTATACTGACGCTGTGTATCATTTTTGCTCTATTCTCATAAGCTTCTTCTGCCTTTCTGCACCTGCCTGTCAAAAGTTCCGCCGCCTGGCCGATTCCCCTGGCCTGACGGGTTTCCTCCTGCAGCCCCAGACAGGCCGGCAGCTGTATCATCACATCTTTCTCCTCCTGCTGCAGAGGAAGACTCTTAAGACAGGCCTCCATCTGCTCACGCCAGACCTCCTTTAAGCCTGTACTATCCCCCTGCATTACCTGCCTGTGGATTTCTTCAAAATAAGGAACATACCACACATCACTGATTTTGGCCAGAATCAGACAAATCTCCGGCAAGGTATGTTTCCCATAACTGATTTCATCCTGTATCCTGCGTATCATACGAATTAATTCACGCAAATGTCTGATTCTCTCTTTATCCTGTCTTACTTTCAGATTGCCAAATCCTACACAGCCTGCCAGAATACAGAAGACTCCCACTAACTTATACATCGTTTTCCTTCTCTGTCATAAATTCCTTCAATCACAAAGTTCCCGCTTTGACGTCCGAGCACCACAAACCTGTCAAACAATCTTTCCGCTATTACATAACGCATGTATTCCTTGCTTTTTATCTCTTCAAGAGAACTTCCGTGGATGGTCGCCATCAGCTTACAGCCACAGCCGCTGGCCAGCCGCAGCGCTTCCATATCCTGATCGCTGCCCAATTCATCCACGGCAAGTACCTGTGGAGACATGGAGCGAATCAGCATCATCATCCCTTCCGCTTTAGGGCAGCCATCCAAAATATCTGTCCTGGTTCCTACATCATTCTGGGGAATTCCCATATAACTTCCGGCAATCTCCGAACGTTCGTCCACCACGCTCACGTTCACGCCCTGTCCATATACTGTTCCGTCGGATAACTGTCTGATCAAATCCCGCAGCATGGTTGTCTTACCGCATCCAGGCGGTGAAATCAGCAGGGTGTTACATACCTGTCCGTTTTCATAAAGATAAGCTATCACCGAATCCGCCGCGCCTTTGATCTGATGGGCAATACGAATATTTAAATAGCGTATGTATTTCATATTTCTGATTCGCCCTGCTTCCTCTAAGATAACCTGTCCCGCCAGTCCCACACGGTGTCCGCCCTGTATCGTCAGAAATCCCTGTCTAATCTCATCCGCAAAGGCATACAGGGAATACTGACACAAATGCTGCAGAATGTCCTCCAATTCCTTGGGCGTACTCCTTACGGCGGCATCCTGCCTGTCCACAACCCGTCCTCTGCCATCTATAAACCGTTCTCCCTCCTCTGTATAAATCGTCACCGGCAGCCCCGACCTAAGTCTGATCTCCTGCAGCTGTCCGCACAGATCTGCGGTCTCCTGCCACCGGTCCCGCATCCTTTCCGGAAACATCCGTAAGAGTTCTTCCCTGTGCATTCTCATTCCCCCTTATCTCAATATATGAACCTTTGTCCAACTTATGACATGAAAAATCATGCCTGCCTATCCCATCCATTTTATACAGCAGGAAAAAAGATACAAAAAAAATCTGTAGCATTTTCCTGCAAAAGAGGGTAAAATAGGTAGATAGAAATCAGAGTAAAAGAGGGATTCTATGAAACTGGACATGCATTGCCATACAAAAGAAGGTTCACCGGACGGCAAACTGGAATTGTTGGAGAATATTGCTATTTTAAAAGAAAAAGGCTATCAGGGTATGCTGATCACAGACCACAACTCTTACAAAGCCTACCGCTACTATAAAAAACTGGCCGACAAGCCTGAAGATTTCGTTGTGCTAAAAGGCATTGAGTATGATACCATCAATGCCGGGCATATGTTAATCATTATGCCGACAGGTGCGAAACTTCCTATTTTAGAATTGAGAGGCCTTCCCCTGTTGCTGCTCATAGAGATTGTACATCTTTACGGCGGTATTCTGGGTCCTGCCCATCCTTGCGGCGAGAAATTTTTGAGTATCAAAAACACCCTCCGGGGCAGCTTTTCAGAAGAAATCTATCGTAAATTTGATTTTATAGAAGGGTATAATGCCTGCGAAGACGCCGATTCCAACATGCGGGCTATGTCTTTGGCCGCCCGTTTTGACTTGCCGTGTTTTGGCGGCAGCGACTCTCACAAACCTGACTGTGCCGGCTTTGGCTACACCGTGTTACAGGAAAATATCACCAATGAGACTGAGCTAATTGATTATATCCAGGCCAAGAAACCCACGATGATCGGCGGACTTCATTACACCCATACCACCAAGTCAAAACTTGGAAAAGCCAATCATGTGCTGGTCTATTCTTTCTGGGTGTACAATAAATTTCTGGCACTCTTTCGCCGCAAAGCACGTAATCTGGAACTGATGGAAGACCAAATCCTAGATTCCATCCGCGCCGCTAAGCATAAGAAGGCGCGCTATATTCCGCTGGGAGAAGACTAAATATGTTATCCTTTAGATAAAAAGAGTATCGCTTTTTAACCAAAACCAGGTTATTTCGCGATACTCTTCTGCATTTTACTTTAATTTACTGTTTGCAATTTTCTTTAACTCTTCAAAGGCACCCTTATATTTTTTGGATTCCATCGAAGGATTATTGCGAATCATATCGCGTTTATAGAAATCCAACAGTTTTCCTTCACTTTTCTGCCGCTCCTGATACTCGCTGAATCTCCCCCTAAGCTCAGCGATTTCCTCTTTCACACTCTCTCCATATGCGGAAGGTACTCGTAACAAAGTCTCCTTGATCGCTGCAAAACGCTGTTCCAAACCGGCTGTGATCTCGTTCATCCAAAGTTCTCTGCGCTCTTCGCGCTCCTGCTTCCTCCACTCTTTCTCTTCATTATTGAAGGCAGCAATCACATCCAGACGGCGCTGCATACGTTCCAATTCCTCCTTGGCTCTCTCGATCTTGACCAGAATATCCCGCAGATCCAATGCCGCCTTGAAGGAAAGTGTAAAATCCGCCACGATATAGATTGTCAGAAGAACCGTTGCCCGGTCCAGTGCACGCCCCGGTATCGAAAACACCATCTGCTCAATGGGCGTATGTATCACTCTGGTCATCAAAATCGTAAAGAATCCCCAGGCAATGGAAGATCTTAAGCAGATATGACCCTGAAAATTAAAGGGTCTATTGGAATAATCCCAATATCTGACCTTAAAAAGCGCTTCCATCACCACCCCTGTCACATACTCTAAGGCCGTCGCCCCAATAACACCTGCAATATAAGTCAGCAGCACATTGTCCCGAAAGGGCATGGAGACTACCAGCATCATCATAGCGCCACTCCCATAGAGCGGCAGAAAGGGGCCCCTCATAAATCCTCTGTTTACCAATTTTCTGGATTTTAGTGATACAAAGGCAGATTCAAAACACCATCCCAAAAAGCAATATATATAGAAGAAAAACAACCACTGAAATCCATTGTATCCAAACATGAAACCTACGCTCCTGTATATTATGTAAACTTATTTTCCCGCTTGTATTTCCAAGATTACCCATCTATCCATTTTATGTAAACCAGAAGACTGCTACCGATAAATTTTCACACAGATTCTCTGTTTTCCCCTGCGGGTCTCTCCCTGCCCGCCAGTATAAATAAATCTGCCATATCCCCGCACCGTCACGGTATCGTCAGTTTTCAGCAGATAACTTCCGCTGCCTGTCAGTCTGCCGTTCACATAGACTTTTCCCATTTCAAATAATTCCTGGCTCTCGCTTCTGGCCATATGATACAGTTTAGAGACCACACCGTCAATCCGCGGAGAGGCCACAGACACCGTCACACTCTCTAAGGCAGGCACCGCAAGTTGGCCGGGGACCTCACTGACAAGACATTTCACCCTGGTCCGGCGTACCTGCACAAGCTGCTCTGTCAGAAAAGTCGCTATGGATTCCTGACAGAACAGGTATGCCTCCTTATCCTGCACAAAAATATCTCCCAGCGTATCTCGCTCAACGCCCAAATTCATAACAGCACCCAAATAGTCCCTGTGAGTCAGGTTCTCCGCAAATTTCAGATGTAAAGGCGCAATCTGCAGGCAGCAAATAGGATAGGGCTGTGCATAGCCCAGACTCTCCTCGTTTCCAAACCGAATCATCTTCCGTTCGCACAAAGGACAGCCGCCATCCATCTGGCACCCCGCATAGGACAGCTGACCGCCGATCTCATGATAAGCCTGCTGCTCCAACAGTCCCAGAAATGGGGTAAAGGTGTAGACATTCTGACTGTAAGAACGTTTCGCCAGCTCCAACAGCCGTTTTTTCACCTGTTGTAAATCTTTATCCGCATCCATCACACGAAACTTATAACCTCTTCCTTCGGGGCCTTGGTCTGTTCCACACTGACAGCATGAAGCACCGGTCCTTCCCCCTGATAATCCGCAAAGTATTCCTTCTCAACCCGGGCTGTAACGCGCACCCACTGTTTATCCTTTAACATATCTGTCTTATCATATTCGCAGGCATATCCCAAAAAGGCCATATCCTCCGCACAGCAGGTCATCGCCATACGTCCCGGCACAAAATAATTCTTGGGGAACTGGCTTGGTTTCAAAACCATCGCCACAAAGCGGATTGTCTTGCCCGCATAGCGCTCTAAATGATCAAGGGAATCCAGATACCAGATTCCGTAACCCTCGTTATCCAGTTCAATAACAGGTGATTTTAAATCATAGGGCAGATCTTCTTCCATAATCTCATTGATCTCCCCGTTAGCATCCTCAAACACAATCTCCGCCTTCTGGTTGATGGCCTTGATATTGCGTTTATAACTGCCCAAATCTTCCACACCATCGCACCGATTAAAGATAATCAACTCTGATTTCCGTATCTGCTCCGCCAGCAAAGATTTCATATTTGTGAAGTACATCGGAAATGTGGATGCATCAATGGTGGTGATCTGCTGCTCTATCTTCCAATGCCATGGCAGCTTCATCTCCTTATAGTTCCACATACCGTTATATTCAATCAAAATACGTTCCGGCTTATATTTTTTCTCCAGTTCAATCAGCCTGTTCGCCGTAAAATCCGACTCTTCCTCAATCAACACCAATTCTGTACGGCTCTGTTTCAAAAGGTCTGCATCGTATTCATTCTCCCCCTCTTCGCAGAGAAGCAGCAGGGTCTTACCTCGTATCTGAAAATAAGGCTGTGCCAGCGTATAGGTGATAAACTCTGTCTTTCCACTCTCCAAAAAACCATTGATCACATAAACCGGTTTCATAATCTTACTTCCTTCCATCATAATATAACATTCGTTATTATATTGTCATTCGAGCGTTCTGCGCGTTTTCCCTTATCCTTGTAACTCTATTTCTGAAACAAGGCCGCCAGCTTTTCCTCCTGCAGCTTCGAGCCAATAACACAGAATTTCCCTGTCACATCCGGCTTGCCGCTTCTGACATTTCTTTCCTCAGGCACATAATCAAAATAAATCCAGCCGCCGTCTGTGGATGGCACCATTCCTTTGGCCCGAAGCACCAGACCATACTCGCTGTCTTTATCCAATTCTTCCAAGATATGCTCAATCTCTTCTTTGCTGTAGATGGAAGGCGTCTCCAGTCCCCAGCTTGTAAAGACCTCATCCGCATAATGATGGTGATGATGCCCTTCGTGTCCATGCTCATGGTGACAACACTCGTGATCATGGTGGTGCTCCTCCTCATGCCCTTCATGGTCATGGTCATGATGATGGCCGTGTTCATCTCCTTCGTGATCATGGTCATGCCCTTCGCAGCCGTGCCCCTCATGGTCGTGATCATGGTGACATTCATGCTCATGTTCTTCGTGCTTGTGGTCATGCTCATCATGACCATGGTGATGATGTTCATCCCCTTCATGGCCGCAGCACCCATGGTCGTGCTCATGATGATGGTGCTCCTCATGCATCTCCATCACTTCCCGCATCAGTTCCGCCTCAAGGTCCTTGGCACCCTCAATCGTCTCCAGAATATCTTCACCCTCCAAAGCATCCCAGGGCGTGGTGATAATGGTCGCTTTCCCGTTATGTTCTCTAACCAGCTCCACACACGCCGATAACTTCTCCTCACTCAGCTTATCCGTTCTGCTCAGCACAATCGTGCCTGCGTGAGCAATCTGGTTGATGAAAAACTCGCCGAAATTCTTGATATACATTTTGCATTTGCAGGCGTCCACCACAGCCACCGCACTGTTTAAGACCACCTCTCTGTCCGCCATGGCATCCTGTACCGCCTTCATGACATCGGAAAGTTTCCCCACCCCCGACGGCTCGATCAGGATGCGGTCCGGTGTATAGGTATCCAGTACTTCCTTTAAAGATGTGCCAAAATCCCCTACCAGGGAACAGCAGATACAACCGGAGTTCATCTCCTTAATCTGGATACCGGCCTCTTTCAGGAATCCGCCGTCTATACCGATCTCACCGAATTCGTTTTCAATCAGCACTACCTTCGTATCTGCGAGCGCCTCCTTTAAGAGTTTTTTAATCAACGTAGTTTTGCCGGCTCCCAGGAATCCGGAGACGATATCAATTTTTGTCATGATCACACCTTGCCTTTCTTCACTTCAAATTCTACTCCAAATTCAATTTCTTATCCATCACATACCAGGTAATCAGATAAAACACCACACTGTAAATAATACCCGACACCAGCATACTCTCCCATCCGTACCATTCAGACCAATAATAATCTCTGTTGAATGCGGCCGCAAAGACAAGATAAATGACGGAAAAAATCTTTTGTACAATATATATTCCAAAGTAATACAACACAGAGAACAGCAGCTTATGGTTCGCAGAAAGCTGCCCCAGAGAAATGCAGGCAGTTACCTTTAACAACTTGGCAAACAAGCTAAACAGGAAAGCGATAAGCGACATAACCACCGCAAACCCCTTCACAGAAGCCGTATCAGAAATGGTTATGGATATAATGGTATCCATACTGTCCGCCAATGTCTCAAACAATTCTCCATTCGCCGCCACCAGCACAATAACAGAAAAATACATCACAAACTCACACATTATAATCCAAAGTGCGCTCACCAGTACCTTGGCTATAATAATATGATGCTTATCCACCGGCAGCGTATGTAAAAGATACCCCTGGTCACTGTAAGTAGAAGTATAAAAACGATAAATTAGAAATATCGCAACCCCAATCACCATCGCAAACATACTCAGCACATATGTCATCATCACCATCATTGCGATAAACTGCAGCATATTATCCCTTTGGTAGGAAAAGAAATCCAGTTTTACGGTGATATCCGCCAGGATTGTCATGATCAAAATCATCAGATTGGCCAGGCACATAAATTTCCAGGTGGCTTTCCACTCATATTTCATCAATTTCCCTAACATGCGAACACCTCCCTGAAGAAACGGTCCACAGACTTGTGCTCATTCTGCCTGATCTGCTCTGCGCCTGCCTGCAGAACGATACAGCCGTATTTGATAAAGACCACCTCGTCCAGTATATTTTCCACGTCTGAAATCAGATGGGTGGATAAAAGAATGGAGGCGTTCCTGTTATAGTTGCTGACGATCGTATGCAGGATATAATCCCTGGAAGCGGGATCCACGCCGGCAATGGGCTCATCCAAAATATACAAATCCGCATCCCTGCTCATGACCAGAATCAGCTGCACCTTCTCCTTCGTGCCTTTGGAAAGATTTTTCAGCCGCTCGTTTGGCTGAATCTGTAACCGTGACAGCATATCATAAGCCCTGTCCATCCGAAAGTCAGGATAAAAGTCCTGGAAATACTGCACCACCTCAATCACCTTCATGCCCGGATTCAGATAGGTTCTCTCCGGCAGATAGGAGATTCTGAATTTCGTGTCGATTCCCGGCCTCTGCCCATTGATCAGGACGTCTCCGGCCGTAGGACGAAGCAAGCCGTTCATAATCTTAATGAGGGTAGTCTTTCCGCTCCCATTAGGTCCCAGCAGTCCTATAATCCTGCTGCGCTCCAAGTTTAAATGTATCTGATTCAGGGCTATCTTTCTCCCGTAGGTCTTAGTCAGTCCCATGCACTGTACGATTGGTGCCATACGCTTCCTCCTTTGTCTCTCATGCGATGGTAATCCGATACTCTGTCATAAACTCGGCTCCCGCCGCAAGCTCCTGCCCCCACGCACGCTCCTTTAATTCTCCTTTAAAGTCTCCGCTGTCACAGCGGCCATACCACGGTTCAATACAAATAAAAGGCGCATTCTTTCCCGGCGGCGACCAGACCCCAAACAAAGGCGCATCGAAGTCAACCGTCAGATATGGTTTCCCATCCGGCCCCACAAGGGCAACCTGTTGTGCCTGATGATTCTCAATCACAAGCGCATCCCCGTCAAACAAATGCTCTGTGACAGGCATTGCGCCGTCCTGCAGTTTATATGTCTGCGTTCTGTCGCATACCAGTCCATTTTCAATGCAGGTGGAAACCACCTCATCCTTCTTGTCAAACGCAATCTGGTATTCTGTCTGCTTCCTGCCCGGTTCGATTGGACACAGGAACCCCGGATGCCCGCCGATGGAAAAATACATGGTCTCCTGTGCGGGATTCTTCACCCGCCATTTCACGATCACACTGTCACCGGAAAGCTCATAACCAATCTCTAACACAAAGGAATAGGGATATTTCGCCAAAGTCTCCTCATTGGATTCTAACCGAAACCAAATTTCTGCAGCTACCTGGCTTTTTAACTGAAATTCCATATCTCTGGCAAAACCATGCTGGCCCATGGGATACTCTTTGCCTTTCGCACGATAGACGCCGTCTTTTAAGCCGCCCACAAAAGGAAACAGAACCGGTGAAGTCCTCTTCCAGTAAGCAGGGTCCGCATCCCACATATATTCTTTTCCCTGCGCCACACTCTTAAGAGACTTTAGTTCCGCCCCCAGGCTGTCCACCTGGATGGTAATTTTTTCGTTGCTGATTTGAAATAATGCCATGGTAATCCCCTTTCTGTCTGCTATTGTTATTCCCCATAAAAATACCTATCTTATTTATTTTATCACACTTTATATGAAAGGTATATCCTGGATTTTATACTATCCGCCTTCACCGCCCCTTATTTCTGTTCTATTTCCACAGACCGTCCCGCTGTTTTCTTCAATTCATGGGCCAGCGTCAGAAACTGTGTATGATAGGAATGTCTGGGAAGTTCTTTTGTCATCATCTTAAGATGCTCCAAAAGCCGCTCCTGCAGATATGCCTCGTCCATCTTGCGGATTCGCCTGCTTTCCCCCACCTGGTAGGACCGGTTCTGCCAGATATAAGGAATGACAAGCCCCACCACATGCCCTTTTTTGTCCATGACCCAGGCTTCCTTTCTCTTCAAATAAGCTTCTACGATACAGATATACTCCTCCGGCGGTTCCTTCCCCTGCAGATTTGCCGTACTCTCCCACTGCCACATATCTTTCTTAGGCGTAATATCTCCCTGTACATACTCCACAAAGCCAAATTCCCATTGTGCCTCAAAACGCTGATGTTGTCTCTCCCAATCACCAAAGATCAGACTGAGTTTATCATAAAATGCTTCCGCAGATTTACTGATTTCCTCAAAGCAAACCGTCTTCTCCATCAGCATCGGCTCCATAATCCTAACGCCTTCTTTCTCCTCCCCGGGCCACTGTAGTTTCACCTGGTTATCCAAAAGATACTGCAGAAATCCGCGGGCACCCGTCATATTCATCTCAAGTTTACATAACTTTTCTCCAAGTAAATTATACAGTACCAGCGATTCTATGGCCGGTTCCCTCTTGCTCCCATATAATCCGAGCTTACAATACCCAATATCATCCAGGGAAAAGGAGGTTCTTCTCCCAAATATGTTAACATAACATATTTTCATCTCCTCCACCGTCAGGGCACGATGAAAATACATGATACACACAAACACGCCGCAGGCCAGCATCCCCGCCAGGACCAAAGCAAACACCAGACGATTTGCCCCCGCCGATGGATAACGAAGTCCCATGACCAGAATAAACAGGCAAAAACCGATAATCAAAATCCCGCCGCATAGCACAATGATATGTTCTCTCACCTGAAAACTGATTTTATCTTCCTGTTTCACACAAACCTTCTTTCTCCATCACTTCCTCCCATGCCTCCATGAGCGAGGGCAGGGGGACTGCGGCAATCTCATTTCTCTGTGTTCCTCCGGTAATCATTCCGATCAGGTGTCCATAACCGTCAAAAACACCGCCGCCCGACATACCTGACCTGGCATAGCCATGACCATACAACATATGGTTCTCAAAATCCTCAATATACTGCCAGGTATCCTCCACAGTTCCTTCGTAATACTCCGGCGCCCCAAGGGCAATGCCCGCCCCCACGCTAAACATGACATCGCCTGGCGTAAGCTTCTCGTAAGCCATTTCGTCGGCGCTGACATGGCGCAGTGCCGCAAGTGTCTCATAGTCAAACGTCTCTCTGTCTACCATAAGAAATCCCACATCATAGGTTTCGGAGACGCCAAGCACCCTGGCGCTGACAAAATACCCTTTCGGAAAATGAATAAACCCCGCCGCATCATCCCAGTAAGCCAGCACATGGGCATTGGTGGCAATGATCACCGCGTCACTGGTAAACTGCCAGAGCAGGCCGCTGCCATAAGCGTTCCCCATATTCACACGCACTACACAGTCTTTTACCATTTCATATGCCTGTGAGGGGTCTTGTTGTGTAAGCGTCTCGCACTTTAAAAGCCCCAATGCTGCCAGTCCCTCATAAATATCCTGGTCGCTCACTGTCTGAATCAAGTGCGGCGGTAGAGAAGCCTCCTTTGCCTGTAAAGTCAGCGGTGTATGCAGTACACACAACAGCGACACAATAATATATGTTATTTTATTGTGACAACTCTCTCTGTTCCGCATCCTGTCTCCCGCTTTCCCCTTCCTTTCCTTCCATTGCAAGAGCACAGGAAATTTCCGGTTTCTTCCCGGTAAGAAAGAAGTACCGCTTCCTGTGCCCTGCATCCTGTGCTTTTTGATTTCTTATCTTTTGAACAACATAATAAGCAGAACGATAAGCCGGGTTATGTCTTGCATGATCATCTATCTAGGATTTTCGTTGCCGAAAATCTCGAGCGACCTACCTGAAAGCAGACCGGGCCGGCCTATCGCTTTCTATTTGGTCTTGCTTCGGATGGGGTTTACACAGCCTGTCTTGTTACCAAAACAGCGGTAGTCTCTTACACTGCCATTCCACCATAACCCTGGACTTCCACTAACGTGGAACTCCTAAAGCCGCTTTGCGGCTTTGTCGCAGGATTGCTCGCGCAAAACTGCTAAAGCTGCTTTACGGCTTCGCTGCAGAATTACCTGTGTAAAACTGCAGGGCTGTTTCTTTTCTGTTGCACTGGCCTTGGAGTCGCCTCCACCGGACGTTATCCGGCATCCTGCCCTGTGAAGCCCGGACTTTCCTCGCCTGTACCCTTTCGTCTGTACAGCCGCGATCATGTATCCTACTTATTCTTATTTTCATTATACATCAAAACAGCTTCCGCCCACAAACTCCCTGCACAGGGAATTCTTCGGCAGTTCCTCGCTGCTGACTCCCAGGAAGTATTCCAGGAATTTTAGAAGCCTCTTGGCTTCATAATACCCCGGTTCTCCTTTCTTTATGCTGAAAAGCAAAGGCTCCGCATACTGTTTGAGCACCGCCAGCTCATAGAGCATGGCCGAATTGAACATAGCATCCGCCTCTTCCTGGAAGGGGAATATGTATTTCTCCTCTCCCCTTCTGACCGAAGACCACATTTCGATTGTCTTCTGGGCTGAGGTGCCCCTGGTTCTGGCATCCCGTACCAGGCGGCGCAGCAATCTGTTATCCGTAGTCGGTATTCTGTTGTGCTCGTCCACATTCAATGTGGTGAGCGCACTGATATAAATCTTGAATTTGCTCTCCGCCGGCAAAGCGTAAGACATCTTCTCGTTTAGACCGTGTATGCCTTCGATGACAAGGATATCATCTTTTCCAAGAACGGTCATTTTCCCGTCATACTCCCTCTTTCCTGTCTTAAAATTAAAGGAGGGCAGCTGTACGCTCTCGCCTTCCAGGAGCTTTGTCATATCCTGATTGAACTGTTCCACATCCAGCGCTTCCAAACACTCATAATCGGGATTACCCGTCTCATCAAGGGGCGTCTTGTCGTGGTCCAAATAATAATTATCCAATCCAATCGGATGAGGTTTCAGACCATAGGTGCGAAGCTGGACAGACAGTCTGTGTGAAAAGGTGGTCTTGCCCGAAGAGGAAGGTCCCGCTATCATGACGAACTTCACCCCTTCACGCCTTGCAATATCCCTGGCAATCTCACTGATACGCCTTTCCTGCAAAGCTTCCTGCACATGGACCATCTCAGCAAGACTGCCCTGGCAGATCTGATTATTCAGATCACCCACGGTATCAATTCCAATCTCCCTGCCCCACTCGCCGGTAGTCATCAAGGTCTGGAACAGTTTCTTCCTGGGCACGAACTCCGGCAGCGTCTCCGGGTCTTCCTTCTCCGGCAAAAGCAGGATTATGCCGCCCTCATAGGCAAAGAGATCAAAACTCTTGACATAGCCTGTGCTGGGCATCATATAGCCATAAAAATAATCATAATAATCACCCATACAATAAACATTAATATTGGAACTTCTGCGGTAACGGAATAAGGATACTTTATCCATCATACCGTTTTCTTTAAAAAGCGCTACCGCCTCATCCGCCGGATAAGCCTTCTTCGTCACTAAAAGGTCCATATCCACCAGCTCGCCCATACGGTCCTTTACTCTTTCGATGGTTTTCTCGTCCATGGTCAGTCCGTTTCTGAACGCACAGTAATAGCCTGCACCGATGGCAAACTCAACCTTCACATTGGCGGCCGCTTCCATGCCTGCCACATCTTTGATGGCCTTTAACATCAACATAATGGCGGTCCTGACATAGGTTTTATGACCAATCTGATCTGAACAGGTGATAAATTCCAGCTCACAATCCCTGTCTACCCGCTTCATCAGCTCCCTGATCTTGCCGTTCACCGTCACCAGGGCAATCTGACTCACATACTCGTTCTGGTGCTCCTCCGCTATGATCTCATACTTGATGCCATCATCATAGAGTCTCTCTTTTCCATTGATTTTGATCGTAACCATAGGCAGGTCCTCCTTTTCGTTGATTGGGGAAATTATATTATGTTAACTGTTCATAAATACAATCTACCTTCCGCCGTATAAGACAGTCTGTACTTTCCGGCAGTCACGCAAATAAGTTTCCACCTGTGCATATCTGGTTCTTCTCTTCTCCTGCGTCAAACCGTTTTCCCACAAGTGATCAAGTATTTCTTCGTAAACCCGCTCCTCACGGCGCAAATATTCTATAAAAACATCCGTTCTTTTATTTAGGTTAACCGGTCCATATCGTTCTTCAAGTTTACATAACTCTTTTTCCGGCAATACCTGCTCTCCAGCTGTCCATCTGATTCTGGAAACTTTGCCAATCTCACCGTCCATAACCTGTGTTTTGCTGCTGTCTATGTCCGTCTCCATCACAGCACCGCCGCCCGCATCCCGGATTCCCGCTGACAAGGGAACCGCCCGCATCACCTGATAGAACTTTCCGTCCTCAAGAAGAATCTCTTCCTCCTGAATCAGATAATTGTTTTTCCGCAAAAAATGCCGAAACTGCTCCAACTCAGACTGGGGCTGCAATATCAATTCCCCAAAAGAATCCGTCTTATCCTTATCTGCTTCCAGAATCCGCTGCATCAATCTGCCGCCCATACCGGCGCAGATCAGCGACTGTGCCTCTCCTATGTTATAATTATGTAAACCGTCTGACAATCTTGTCTCGATTTGATCTTCCAGATGCTTCTCCGCCACATGTTCCCTGGCAGCACCAAGCGGCCCCTTTCGCACATCCATGGCAAGCACCCCCGGACTGATGCCCTGTTTTACCAGATAAATCGACACATACCCGTGATCGCAGCCCACATCACAGACACGATTTCCTCTGGTTACCATATCGGCCACCGTCTGTAATCTTTTCGATAACACCTGTGACCGCATCAGTCCAGATAATCCTTCAATTTACGGCTTCTGCTGGGATGACGAAGTTTCCGCAGTGCTTTGGCTTCAATCTGCCTGATTCTTTCACGGGTGACATTAAATTCCTTGCCCACTTCCTCAAGCGTCCTGGCGCGTCCGTCATCCAATCCAAACCTCAGCCTTAACACTTTCTGCTCCCGTTCTGTCAGTGTACCAAGCACTTCCACCAGCTGTTCTTTTAGTAAAGTAAATGCCGCGGCGTCCGCCGGTACTGGCACATTGTCATCCTGGATAAAGTCACCCAAGTGACTGTCCTCCTCCTCCCCTATAGGGGTTTCGAGAGATACCGGCTCCTGGGATATCTTAAGAATCTCCCGCACCCGCTCCACCGGCATATTCATCTGCTCTGCAATCTCTTCCGGGGTAGGTTCCCTTCCCAACTCCTGCAGAAGCTGTCTGCTGACGCGAATCAGCTTGTTGATGGTCTCCACCATATGCACCGGAATACGGATAGTCCGGGCCTGGTCTGCAATCGCTCTGGTGATTGCCTGGCGAATCCACCAAGTGGCGTAAGTGGAGAATTTATATCCTTTGCGGTAATCAAACTTTTCCACCGCTTTGATCAGACCTAAGTTGCCTTCCTGAATCAAATCCAAAAAGAGCATACCGCGGCCCACATAGCGCTTTGCGATGCTGACTACCAGACGTAAATTGGCCTCCGCAAGACGTTGTTTGGATTCTAAATCACCCATCTCCATCTTCTTAGCCAGCTCGATCTCTTCCTCCGCACTTAAAAGCGGCACTTTACCAATCTCCTTTAAGTACATCCTGACCGGATCTTCGATGCTGATACCATCCGGCACGGTCAGATCAAGATTCTCCACATCCACGTCGTCTTCTTCCGTCAGAATGATTTCCTCATCGTCCACATCATCATCTTCGGTGATGCGCAAGATATCCACACTATTCTGCTCCAGGGTCTCCAAGATCTTGTCGAACTGCTCTTCCTCCAAAGACATGTCCGCAAAAAAGTCACTGATTTCCTGATATTCCAGAATATTCTTTTTCTTCCTTGCAATAGCCAGAAGCTCTTTTAAACGCTCCTCAAACTTTGCTTGTACATTTTCGTCCATTAATTGGCCCATCCTTCCTATGTCTCAACTACTGCCACTTCCTAAACTTAAGCTTTTTTCGATTATCTTACCCTTATTGCAGGGAAATATGCGTTTTGCTAAGTTCTTCCAATTCTTTTTTCCCTTGAATTACCTGATTTAAAGCCTCCATATCTGTACCCATTCTGGCGGAATAATATTCAAAACTGTTCTTCTTCACCGCATAGACTATATCGTGAAAAGCTTTTTCCCTTTCCTGGTCTGTGGTAAGTTCCGCCAGTTTTGTATTAAACAGCTCGGCCACCGCCCGCTGTTCTTCTTCCTCCTCAAAGTTACTGATGATGGACGCCGGGTTGAAATTTTGCTGTTCCAGCCCTGCAAACATCTTGTCCGCCACCTGCCTGTAGAGTTCTTCCGTGAAATCCTGTGCCCGGATATAGGGCTTTATCTTCGGATATACTCTTGGTTCCTCCACAATCCAGGTCAGCAAAAGCCGCTGTGATTTCTTGATATTATCCTGTGGTTTCGGCTTGGAAGATACAGTACTCTTTGGTCTCTCCACCGGTTTGACCAGACCGGTGCGGGCCGCGTAACTGCTCACTAACTTCCGCAGATTCTCATAGCCGATATGATAGTGCCTCGCCACAGATTCTATATAATTCTCCCGCTCCACCTCTTCCTCAAAGCTGCACAGCTTCTTTGCGATTTCCCGGTGAAAAGCGGTTTTGGATTCCGGGTCGTCTAAATGATAGTCCTTCTCTAAAATCTTAAGCTCAAAGAAGAAACTGTTCTGTGCCTGGTCTATCCGCTCCTGAAATGCCTCCGCTCCCAGCTGTTTTACAAATTCATCCGGGTCTTTGTAGGGCTTCATATCGATCACCCGTCCCCGCAGGCCCGCCTCCTTGAGAATCCCAATGGCCCGAAGCGCCGCGTTCGTGCCCGCGCCGTCGCTGTCATATGCTAAAAGCACCTCATCTGCATAACGCTTTAAAAGCACAGCCTGTCCTGCCGTAAAAGCCGTTCCCAGAGAAGCCACCGCCTGGGAAAATCCCGCCTGGTGCATGGCGATCACGTCCATATACCCCTCGCACAGAATCATATTCCCTTTCCGGGAAGTCCTGGCAAAATTCAGGCCGTACAAGTTACGGCTCTTATCAAAGATTGCAGTCTCCGGCGAATTCAAATATTTGGGTTTGGCATCCCCCATGACCCGGCCGCCAAATCCAATGACTCTGTGATTACTGTCCTGTATCGGGAACATGACCCGGTTCCAGAACTTGTCATGAACACCCCGTTTCTCATCAAACCCGGTCAGGCCCGACTCTGTAATCAGATCGTCTGCATACCCCTTGGACTTTAAATAGGCCGTCAGATCAGACCCTGCTCCGTCCGCATACCCTAAACCAAACTTTTTCATGGTCTCGTCGGAAAGTGAACGGCCGGACAGATACCGATACCCAATCCTTCCTCTTTCAGAGCGAAGCAGATAATAATAATATCTGGCCGCCTCCTTGTTGACCTCTAAGAGCTTTGCGCGCCTTCCTTCCCTGCGCCGCATTTCCTCCGAATATTCCACCTCCGGTAACGCGACGCCGGCCCGGTCAGCCAGCATCTTCACGGCCTCCTGAAAGGTGGCGTTTTCATATTCCATCAGGAAGGTGATCACATTGCCGCCCGCACCGCAGCCAAAACAATAATACATCTGCTTGCCGGGAGATACCGAAAAAGAGGGGGATTTTTCATTATGAAACGGACACAGTCCGAAATAGCTGCTTCCTTTCCTCTGCATCCGGACATAGCCTGAGATGACTTCCACGATATCGTTTTTCATTCTGATCTCTTCAATCAGTTCTTCCGGATAACGCATCTTATTCCTTTCAATCTTCCAGCAAATAAATCTTACCTGTCTGTCGCCCGCTCTACCGCTTTGTCAGCCATGCCATGTTTTCGGTATGAATATCTTCTGATATTGGGCAATGGCAAACCGGTCTGTCATGGAACTGATATAATCACATACAATCTTCTCAAGAGGTTCCCCCGCATCCAAGAGTTTAAAGAGAAAGTCCGGCAGTTTCTCCGTATGTACTAAAAAGTGCTCATACAAAGTTATGATCAGATTCTCAGCCTTGCCCTCCTCGCTTTTGGCTATGGGATTGCGATACACATGCCGGAACATGAATTCCCGCATCTTCCTCATCGCCTCCGCGACTTCGGGAGACATACAGATATCATTCTTATCCCGGCTGTTGGTCACGATATTATGGATAAAGAAATCCAGACGCTGGCCACAGCTGTATCCAATCACAGACCCAATCTCCCGGGGAACATCCGCTTCCTTTAAAATACCCGCCCGCACTGCATCATCCATATCATGATGAATGTAAGCAATCTTATCGGCCAGCCTGACAATCTTTCCTTCCAGTGTGGCAGGCATGGAGGCAGTCTGATGGTTTAAGATGCCGTCCCGCACCTCACAGGTCAGGTTGATGCCCTTTCCGTCCTTTTCCAGCATATCCACTGTACGAACACTCTGCTCATTATGCTTAAATCCATAAGGGCATACCCGGTCAAGGGCCCGTTCTCCTGCATGACCAAAGGGTGTATGTCCCAGATCGTGCCCCAAGGCAATCGCCTCCACCAAGTCCTCGTTTAATTTCAAAGCCTTTGCAATGGTCCGGGCCGTCTGGCTGACTTCCAGCGTATGGGTCAGGCGCGTCCTGTAATGATCTCCCTCCGGTGTCAAGAAAACCTGCGTCTTATCTTTCAGACGACGAAAGGATTTACTATGTATGATTCGGTCTCTGTCCCTTTGAAACACCGGCCGGATATCGCACTGCTCCTCCTCCTTGAGCCTCCCTCTGGAATTCATACTAAGCATGGCATAAGGACTAAGATACTCTTTCTCCCACTGCTCCAAACTTTCCCGTATATTCATTGGTATGCCTTTCTTCTCTATCGAAAACAACCACTCTACTACTATTATTCGCCCAAAAGTGCCGAAATCCTTTTCTAAAATTTAAAAATAAACTTTTCAAACTATTTCTGTACCATCCCATGCAAGGCCGAGGCTGCGAAACTTCCTACCTAGCGGCATATATCATAGATAAACTCCGCGTTCTTATCCATAGCTTCATAAGCCGTCTTAAAAGGCGACATCTGAAATACATGCCACATCCCCCGGAACATGTCCAGTTTTACGGACACATTGGCTTTTAACATCTTTTTATAAAGCATAACCGCATCATCCTGCAAGATTTCATTGTTCCCCACCTGAATATAAGTGGGCGGAAACCCTTCATAGTCGCCAAAAAGAGGAGAAATCATAGGATTCGTAAGGTCCTGGCCGTCCGCATAATTGACAATCATCCTCTGTAAGTACTCCGCATCCAGAACCGGATCGATCTCCGCTTTCGTCATATGGGACTTTCCGGAAGCCGTAAGGTCCGTCCAGGGAGACATCAATACCAGACCGCGGGGCATCAGCCGCCCTTCTTTCTTTAACTGCAATGCCAGACATAGGGCCAGGTTCCCGCCTGCGGAATCCCCTGCCAGAATAATATCCCTGGCACCATATCCTAAGAGCATCAGATAATTCCACACCTGCATGGCATCCTCCACTGCCGCCGGATAAGGATGTTCCGGTGCCAGTCTGTAATCAAAACAAAGCACGTCCATAGAGGTTGATGTGGCAAGCTTTGTGGTCAATGTCCTGGCATACAGGCTGCTGCCCGTGGAATACCCTCCGCCATGGCAATAAAGTATCACGTATTTTTTCATGTGCGCGCGGTTTACATAAGTCCATTCTCCGTGTAGAATCCTTCCTCCATCTCCCACTATGGCAATGTCTAAATCTTCCACAATCACTTCCTTTTTACTGCCAAGCAGCGCCCCAAAATAGTCCTGCGACTGTCGATGTTTTTCAATATCAACGTTCTCCACCACACCGTGCATTCTTTTGATCAGATTCATCAGGTTCGCATTTTTCTTGTCCGCTCTTCCCATAGTTCCTCCAAAACTTCTCCAAAAAGTAAAATATTATGAATTCTGTTTATATTTTACCATAAATATTTCTATATGTGTTATACTTTAAATGATACTGTAAACCTTTACCCTACTATAAATTATGACATTAAAAAGACGAAACAATGAGCCCACGGCTCCCCAAGTAAATAAACCCACTGCAAAGCCGGCCGGCAGAGCAAGAAAGGACGTCTGGTACAAACTGGATTTGTCAGCAACCGTCTATCCGACCCTGCAGCGGCGCGACTTTTCTTCTGTCTACCGCTTATCTGTGGTTTTAAAAGAAGAAATCGACCCGGTACTTTTGCAGAAAGCTTTGGACATAACCCTGCCCCGTTTTCCTACCTACAAAGTGACCATCAGGAAAGGACTGTTCTGGCGCTACTTAGAACCCAATAACAGACCCGGTCCATACGTGCAGGAAGATATCAAAAACCCCTGTATGCCCATGCATTTTAAAGGTAACAATCGTTATCTTATCAGGATATACTATTATGGCCGCCGCATTTCCTTTGAGGCACATCACTGTCTTGGGGACGGTACAGGAGGTATGTGTCTGCTGCAGACCCTCACCGCCGTCTATCTGGGCATGAAAGGACATCCCATCACCCCCTCCGGTTTCGTTGTAGATCTCAGAGAGGCACCGAGTCCCGAAGAACTGGAAGACGCCTACATGCGTTATGCCACGGCTAAGGTCAAACCGCCCCGTCCCGCCGAGAAAACCTATCGCGTCCGGGGCACTAAGGAACCCTTCTATACACTGAACATCATAGACGGCGTGCTGTCGGTGCAGGAAGTGATGGCCGTTGCCAAACGCTACGGCGCCACCATCACGGAATATCTAAACGCCGTACTGCTTTACGCCTTATTGCAGAAACAGAACCAGGAATTCCATTTAAAGCTTCGCCCGGTGCGTATCGCCATGCCGGTGAACCTGCGGCGCTTTTTCCCTTCCAATACACTGCGCAACTTTATCACCATGGTGTACCCTTCTATCGATCCCCGTTTGGGCGAGTACAGCTTTGAAGAAATCGTAACACAAGTACACAATTTCATGCGTTATTATATAAACGAAAAGTTTCTTCGCGGCGATATCACTACCAACGCCGCCACGAAACATAATCTTCTCATCCGCATCGTTCCGCTCTTTATCAAGGACATTGTGGTTAAGACTTTCTACACAAGAGTACAGGACAAAAACTCCTCCGCCGGTCTCACCAATATGGGTGCGCTCCGGGTGCCGGAAGACATGAAGCCCTATATCGAGCGTTTCGATATCTACATGGGGCAGCCTTTTTCCTCCCGTACCAACTGCGCCATCATCAGCTTTGACGATATCCTGACCATCAATTTTGCCAGCAGCATCATCGAGGCCGACGTGGAACGGTTCTTCTTCCGTAAACTGGTGCAGGACGGCATTCATGTCAAGATCGAGAGCAACCGCTCCCAGGATTTATCCTGACACATCCTGTTTGTAAGAAGTGCATTATCTATCAAAAGAAAGGAATTCATCATGTCATACTGCGTAAACTGCGGCGTGGAACTGGATGCCTCCCTGAAAGAGTGCCCCCTGTGCCACACGCCTGTTATCAATCCCAAGACCATAGGCCAGCCTGTACCGCCCTCTCCTTATCCGGTCAATAAAGGCCAGGTGGAAGTGGTCAAACGAAAAGATTTGGGCATTCTGCTCTCTGTGGTCCTGATTGCCACCAGCGGCACCTGCCTTTTGTTAAATCTGCTGGCTTTTAACAATTCTCTCTGGTCCCTCATCGTTATCGGCATCTGTATCTGCCTGTTTGTCTTTACCTTTCCGGCAGTGTATTACAGCAAGACGCCGGTCTATATTTCCCTGTTGGCAGACGGCGTCGCCGTTGCCGTTTATTTGTATATGATTGGGTTTCTGACTCCCTCAGACACCTGGTTTTGGCAGCTGGGACTTCCTATCGTGGCGCTCATCACTGCTTTGATGGAAATCTTTACCCTTTTTGCACGTAAATTTCCCTTTACCATCCTGTCAGGTGCCCTCTGTCTGTTTATTGAAATTCCCTTATTCTGCGTGGCACTTGAACTTTTCATCCGCCACATGCTGGAAAAGCCCATGTACATCACCTGGTCTGCCGTGGTACTGACGGTATGTACGATTATTGATTTTGCCCTGGTCACGATTCTTGTCAAAAAACGCCTGCGCAACGAAGTGCGCAGACGCCTGCATTTTTGATTCATTATAGTAGAACACAGCACCCTTACCCCTGTGCCGTCCCGCCAGGTCTAACCTCTTCCAAAAAACGTTTATGCGGAAGCATATCTGGCCTCGGCGGCCTCCAATGACTGATAACCATAGAAAAGCGTCTCGTTGGTGATGGTCTGCTTTAACAGGCTCTCACCCTTTTTATACGCTTCCTCGGTCTCCTTCCAGACCAGTTCCAACGTCCTTTTCGAGTAGGTCAAAAGTTCTCCCCGCAGATAACTCTCCATCGAAGAGCCTGCCATAATGCCGTCCTCCGCCGTAGTCGCCACCCTGCCGCGCTTACGCAGATTGGGATATTCTTTCATCATTTCAGCGTCCCATTCCAGATTGACCTTTACGATCTTCTCCACAATATCCAGCTTATCCGTAACGTCCGGCAGATGTTCCTTGATGCCCTCATACTCTTCCGGGAAAGTGCTCTCCATCATTCTGCCGTACTTTTCAAAAATAACATTCCGGCCTTCCTTACAAGCATTCTCACAGTCCTCCCGGTAGCTTAAAAGCACCTCGTCCGAATACACCATCCACTGGCTCATCCTCATCTTAAAAAAAGTATCCGGATCGTCCTGACAAGAAGCCCTGCCGCCAGTGTTATACACTTGCTGAAACAACTCCCACTCGGTCTGTGCAACCTCAAATATCAACTGTTCCCTTTCGCTGACTTTATCCACGTCCGCACTTCCTTTCCGTTACGCCTCATGCTCCATCTCAGATTGATATAATGGTTTCCCTGCAATCTGGATATGTATGCTGTCCGCCTTATAATTTTCTAAAAATGTTCTGGCAATGGAATCTATGATAATATCCTTCGCCTCTCTTGTCATGGTGTCAAGATAATGATTCATCTGCGCAGAGAGGTCAAGATACAGAATCCGGCCAGTGTCTTCCTCTTCTTCCCGAAAAGACAGCACCTTCGTGTCAAGTGACACAATATTATGCCTTGCCAATGCCGAAACAATTGCCTCCGCAGTCATTTCTTCCGCTTTTTCCACACTGGAATTGAGTCCGTCACATGTACCGTTACTATAATATACAACAAACTCCACAAATTCTGCCGCCTCTTCTTCTATTTCTACATGATTTGCGGACAACTCCTGTTCCTGTATGTCTTCTTCCTCCTGTACGTCATCCCGTAATAAATATTCCAAAGAATCCACCAGCAAATCTTCTGAAGACATCTCCGGCACCACAATTTCCTCCGTTTTCACAGTGCCATCCGCACGTCTGCCGCAGGCTGTCAACAAAAGAACCGCCATAAGTACGAATGCCGTTCTTTTCACTCTTTTCATAATATCCCCTCCCAGATCATCCTGTCACAGATCACCTAAATCTGGTTCATTTTATCATACAATATCCCAAAAGTAAATTCCCCCGGCACAAACTTATAGCAAAAAGACACCGCCTAAAGCGATGTCCTTCTGTATTTGTCAGTGCAGGAAAAGGGACTTGAACCCTCATGATATTGCTATCACACGGACCTGAA
>CAJUFU010000014.1:35805-59134 GCA_910585555.1 uncultured Lachnospiraceae bacterium | reverse complement strand
CACAATTTATTTACTCATGCGTTTGTCGTGGCCGAAACAGGGCTGTGTTTGACTTTCCGTCTCCGAAAGAGTATAATGAAGCATATTTTCTGACCGCAAAAGTACATAAAAAAGATGAAAAGATGAATGATTGATAGAACAAAGAAATTATCAGGAAACGGTTTGGTATGAAAAAGAAGGGAAAATTCCGGTGTAAAAAGATAGTTTTTCTTTTTGCTGTTCTTTTTATCTTCATGGTACTTCTGATGGCAGGTACATATAGTTATATCAGGGTCAGCATAGGGGTAAATAAGGGAAGTATCGGGTGCTGTCTGCAGGACGGAAAGCTGCTTGTCTCGTGGCAGACAGTATCGGATAAGAATAGATACCGCTTTCTGCGTTATGATGAGGGGTCCGGGGAATATATTTTCTGTGGAGAGTACGAGAATGGCAGAGCGGAATTGACGGATGTGGTGCCGGGGCAGGAACTGGTGTTAAAGATGCAGGGCGTGCGGGTGTTTCGGATATTCGGGTATGACAGGGAAATAGCCGGGAAGCCGCGTATACTGACCCTGATACCGGAAGAACTGGATTGTCCGGTACTTACAAAGACAGCAGATTTAGAAAAGAAGTGTGTAAAAGTCACATGGGATACGAAGCCGGGGGACAGGTATGAAGTGTATCTCATGAATGCAGAAGGAACCATGGAGCTGTATACGGAAGAGACAGAGGGCGAAACCGTATTCAGTATGGAGGAGTGTGCGGAATTATCCGGGAGAGAACGGGAGATTGACGTCGCGGTGCGCACGAAACACAGTGCCGATGATTATGTGCTCTACAGCCTCCTGTCCGATGTCATGCAGATTAACCGTGTGGATTTGATGGATGATGAAGTGCATCTTACGTATGAAGAGAGCGGAGAACTGCAGTATCGTTTGAGCTGGCAGGAGAGTAAAAGCGACTGGTATGAACTGCAGGAATGGTCTTTTGAGGAAGAGAAATGGATTAGCAGACAGGTGTACCAGTGGTCAGATATTCTTTCCTATGATACAGGGAGACTGCCTTCCGGCACAAAGATGCGGTATCGGGTGGTCACCGATTGTGCTGCACAGACAGGGGACAGGCAAGCCCATGGAAAGGAACCGGAAGAAGTTACATTCCGGACACAGATTTCTCCTCTTTATTGTACCATCTGGCCGCTGACGGCGCTGGATATGACAGCGGATATCTCAGGGGAAACGGTGATGGAGCAGGTGCCGGCAGGAGAGACGCTGTGCGTGCTGGAAGAGACCGAGGGATGTTTTTTTGTCCGGTATAACGATAAATATGGTTATATCGATGCACGTTACTGTCTCATCGATCTTGCGGAATATCTGGGGGATTTCTGTGCCTATAATATCACCAACAGTTATGCCTCTATCTTCCGGGTACATGGATACGATATCCCCGAGGTGACCGACAGCGTGGCGGCAGGATACGAGAATATTTATATGGAAAACGGCCGGATGCTGGTTCCGTATCTATATCCTTGTGCGAAGAAGCTGTATCAGGCGGCGCTGCGGGCGCAGGAGGACGGTTATGTTCTGTGTATCTATGACGCTTTTCGGCCCAATGAGGCAACCCGGTACTTGTATGATAAGACAGAAGTCATCTTGGACTGGCCTGTGCCGGAAAAAGAGGACGGAGAAAATACTGAGGAAGAAGAAAAGGCCGGAGAGGAAGATACGATAAAAGGCAGGACAGGGGCCGTAGAGAAAGAGATTACAGAGGATGAGACCGAAGACTTACAGGAGAGGCAGGCAGTAGACGAAGCTGCCACAGAAGATGGGGAGACGGCGCAGTTTGCGGGAAATGATTTAGAGCAGGAAATACCGGAGGAACTGCCGGAAGAGACAGTACGCTTGCTGGAGGAGCTTGCACCGGAGACAGTGGAGAGTATAAAAGGATTATCAGAAGAAGGTCTGACGATGTTTTATGTCCTTGCACCGGAGACTTTGACAGGTCCGGAGGCTATGGTGCCGGAGAATCCGGAGGGGACTGCGGCAACGGAAGTATCTCTTCTTTCGCCGGAGGATTTACAGCTGATACAGAAAATAGCAATAGAGGATATCCCCGTTTTAAAGGGGATGCCCTGGGAAGAGCTGCTGGCTTTGAAGGGGTATCTGGACCATACACGGACTTATCGCAGCGTGATGACGGATAACAGATTCAGGCTGGGCAGTTTTCTGGCGCAGACAGTATCCACCCACAATCGGGGGATTGCGCTGGATTTGACCTTGGTTGATGCGGCATCGGAAGAGGAGCTTGCCATGCAGTCGGAGATGCATGATCTAAGCTGGTATTCCATACCGGATATGAACAATGAGAATGCCGATCTGCTGGCCTTTTATATGGAAGGGGCAGGATATCGTGGGATTGCGTCGGAATGGTGGCACTTCCAGGATGATGAGACCAGAAATCAACTGCAGTTAGGATATATGGAAAAAGGGGTTTCACCCAAAGGGTGGAAAAAGGATGCGCTGGGCTGGAGATACCGCCTGGCGGATGGCAGTTACTATTGTGCCGTAACGGTTATGATAGAGGAAAGAGTATGTACCTTCAACGAGACTGGCTATCTGGTTGAGGAGTAGGCTCTAAAAAACAAAGGAGAGAAGGATAATGAAAAGAAATGGATTTGTAGCAGCAGTTTTGAGTATGTGCCTGGTCTTTGGTACGGTGGAGATGCCTGTACAGGCGGCGCCCAAAGGAGGATTTGCTGCAACAGAAGAAGGCGTCAAATGGCAGAACAGCGATGGAACCTGGGCGGTCAATACCTGGATTGAAGAAAATGGCAAGAAATATCATACGGATGAGAATGGCGTACTGCAGACAGGACTGGTAAAGATCGATGAACAGATTTATTATTTCTATTCCACAGGGGAAGCAGCCAAAGGCTGGACAACATTGGGGAGCGACCTTTATTACTTCGATGCCAACGGCGTCATGGCGCAGAATACGGTGGTCAACGGCTGTACGGTAGGCGCTAACGGGAAGCTTGTAAAGACATTGGATGAGGAAGGTAAGGCAAAGCAGACCGATGTGGTGGCCGGTATCCTGGCGTCTGTTGTGACACCGGGCATGACAGAGGAGGAAAAGCTGCTTGCCTGTTATAATTATGTGCTCAATGCCTGCGGTTATAAGAGAACCTACGAGACACCTACGGCGGACTGGACAGGCCAGTTTGCCTGGGAAATCCTCTCAACGGGAGAGGGAAACTGCTTCCGCTATGCGGCTGCCTACGCCAGTCTGGCCAAAGGGCTTGGATATGATGCAAGAGTAGCCACCGGATATATCGGCAGCAGAAAGGGCGGCCTTACGCCCCATGGCTGGACAGAAGTGCGCATTGGAGATACCTGGTATATTTTCGATACGGAAATGCATGATGCAAAAAACGGAAAAAAGAACTATTTCTTTACCACCTATGGGGCATATCCCAGCAAACCGCTGAAAAAAGAGGCTGACTGGCCGGTATATTTTTAAGTAACAGGAGAAGAGAATAGATGGCGTTTAGTTCAATTCCCTTTTTATGTGCTTTTTTTCCGGTGGTCGTTATCCTGTATTATCCGACGCCTTCCGCAAAGCTGAAGAACTGCTTTTTGATCTTGGTAAGTCTGCTGTTCTATGCCTATGGAGAAGGAATATATGTTTTACTGATGCTGGCCTGCGTCTGTTTGAATTATCTGACGGCCAGATGGATAGAACACAGTAAAAAAGGGAAAAAGATATTGCTTATTTTGGCAATTATATTGAATCTGGGTGTACTTGGCGTCTATAAGTACGCCGGCATGATTATAGTAACGGTAAATCGGATTGCCGGTTCGGAGATTTCCGTACCGGCGTTCCATCTGCCGATAGGCATTTCGTTTTTTGTTTTCCAGGCGCTTTCTTATGTGATAGATGTGTACCGGAATAAAGTAAAGGCGGATAAAAGCCTGATCAGAATTTTACTTTATATTTCCTTTTTCCCACAACTGATAGCCGGACCGATCATCAAATATCATGATATTTCTACGCAGCTTGACAAAAGAGAAGTATCTTTGCACCAAAGCTGTCAGGGAATCAGGCGGTTCATTATCGGGTTATCCAAAAAGGTGTTGATTGCAAATACTATGGGATTAACGGCGGATTACGTGTTTTCCCTGCAGTATGAAGAATTGGGTATGCTTTTGGCCTGGGTTGGTGCAATAGCGTATTTCTTTCAGATTTATTTTGATTTCAGCGGCTATAGCGACATGGCCATTGGCATGGGCAGGATGTTCGGCTTTCATTTTATGGAAAACTTTCATTACCCCTATGCGGCATCCAGCATACAGGACTTCTGGAGAAGGTGGCATATCTCGCTGACCGGGTGGTTTAGGGAATATCTTTATATTCCTTTAGGAGGAAACAGAAAAGGTGAGACAAGAACCTGGTTAAACAGGCTGGTGGTGTTTTTCTTTACAGGATTGTGGCATGGGGCCAGTTGGACTTTTGTGCTGTGGGGATTGTTTCATGGCATGTTTCTGACTCTGGAAACGATTTTTCCGAAGATGATAAAAAGGCTGGGGGTATTGCGCCATGTCTATGTGCTGTTAATCGTCTGTACAGGGTTTGTTATTTTCCGTGCGGACTCCATAGAACAGGCAGGGATGCTCCTGGAGGTCATGTTCACCAAAACGGCATGGACGCCTGCCATAGAAGCGGCTACGGCAAGCATTTGTAATCTGTTGTTTCTGACCATGCTGCCGGTGGCAGTGGTCTGCTCTATGCCTGTGTTAGAATGGATAAAAGGGATGGGGCGCATGAAGCCTTTGTGGGAAGCGGTATCCTATATCATATCGATCCCCCTTTTACTTGCCTGTATGGCGAGCCTTGCGGGCGGGACATATAATCCCTTTATTTATTTCAGATTCTAAACCCACAGTGTTATGTCAGAGGAAAGCAGGACGGGAAATGGGGAATACGGGCAGGAGAGAAGCGTGAAAAAAAGGAACAAGCGGAAAGAATGGTTTGACGTCGATCAAATGATGGACAAACTCAAAAAACTTTATCAACATAAAAAGCCCCACAAGGATAAAAGAATTTATGTATGGTGCGTGCTGGGTGTTTTGTTCCTTCTGGGCATCGGTGCTGCGCTTTATAAGCTGGTATTTTCCAGACAGGCGAAAGAGCAGGAGCAGACACAAAGTTTAGAGGAGGCTTCTTTGCCGGAGATTCCCACAGATTGTGACAGGCAGGAGAAAAAGATGAAAAAGATAGTGAAGGCGGCAGGCGGCGGGCTGTATTTTTTGTTGATTCTTTGCATCTGCATTTTACCCCTTTCGCTTTTGTGGGTCAGACCTGCGCAGACCACGGTGGAGAATCGCACCATGGCTCCCCTGCCAAAGCTGCAGACGGAAGAGGGATTTAACTGGGATTTTCTGCCGCAGGCAGGGGCCTATTTTACAGACCATTTTGCCTTTCGGCAGGAAATGGTGTCCATCAATGCAGCAATTAGGGCGGGGATTTTCGGGGTATCCCCGGTGGAGGATGTGATTGTGGGAGATGACGGCTGGCTGTATTATGCGGCCACGCTGGATGACTATCAGCACAAAAACAGTATTTCAGAAAGAATGTTATTTTGTACAGCGCATAATATAGCATTGATGCAGGAATATACCCAAGGGCTGGGGAAGACATTTGTCTTTACCATAGCCCCCAATAAAAATTCTCTTTATGGCGAGCATATGCCAAAGCAGCTGCAGTTTCAGGTGGCGGGAGAGAGCGATGCGCAAAGGCTTTTGCCATGGCTTATGAGAGAGAACGTCAATTATGTAGATTTGTTTGCACTGTTTAAAGAACAGGAGGAAACTTTGTATTATGCCCGGGATTCCCACTGGACACAGAAGGGTGCCGTTATGGTTTATCATACCCTTTTGGATGTCTGTGGAAAGCCGCATGAGACTTACGAGGATGGGGAGGTCGTACAGGCAGAGGATTATCTTGGTGATTTGGGGGTGATGTTGTTTCCGGTGGGCGCGAAACCGGAAAGACGTCTTCAATATCCCGTTGAGAATACCTGGCAGTATGTGGAGGGAGAAAAGGCCGAAGATCAGTTTATTTTGACGGAAAATGTGAAGGGGGAAGGGAATCTGCTTATGTATCGGGATTCCTTCGGGAATTCACTGCTTCCGTATATGGCCCAGACTTTTTCCCAGGCGGTTTTTTCCAGAGAGGTTCCTTATCGCATGAGCGATCTTGTGACTTATGAGCCGGATATTTTGATTGTGGAGAAAGTGGAGCGGCAGCTTCCCACACTGGGTAAGGTAGCGCCCATCATGAGTGCACCCATTCGAGAGACGCAGAAGGTTTGTGTCTCAGTTGGAAACACGAAAGCAACTGCGGATATGTCCAGGGAAGGGAGTTACTGGAAACTGGAAGGCCTGGCAGATTCTGCCTATATGCATACGGACAGCAGGATTTATGTGGAAGTGGATGATGGCAGCGGGGCGAAGCTGTATGAGGCCTTTTGTGTCAGCAGTTTGGACACAGAGAATAACAGTACAAATGACTATGGATATGTTCTCTATCTTTCACAAATACAGGTAAGCGGAGACACCTTTCATATCCGGGTTATGACAGAACAGGAAGAGGCTATGGTGGTTCTGCTGGAAAAAGAATTGTCTGGGGGACCGGAAGCAGCTGTGGAGAACCAGGCAGGGACAGAAGGAAATGAGGAAGGGGCCCAAAAGACAGCCGTAGGAACGGAGACGGAGGAAGCCCAGTCCGATACACAGACGCGGGAAACGCCAGAGAAGACCGGCACACCCGCCCAGGCGGCCCAAGGGCAGGCAGGGACGCAAAGCCAGGAGGCACAGGGAGAGGCCGGGACGGGACCCCAGGAGGTCCAGAGGCAGAGCGGCACTCAAAAGCAAGGACCACAAGGGGAGACCGGTACACGAATCCAGGGAACCCAGGGGCAGACCAGCGAAAGAGCCCAGGAAGTGCAAGGACAGACAGGGGAACAGCCCCGGAAAGCCCAAGGACAGACCGGCACACCCACCAAGGGGGCGCAGATGCAGACCGGCACACCTACCCAGGTGGCGCAAGGACAGACCGGCATCCCGGCCCAGGCAGCGTCCGGGCAGACGGGAGAACAGGCCCAGCAGGCGCAAGCCCAGACCGGCGCACAAACCCAGGAGGCCCAGAGTCAGACAGGCACCCCGGCCCAGGCAGCGCCCGGGCAGACGGGAACCCCGGACCAGACCGCCCAGGCACAGGCACAAGCACAGGCCCAAGCAGAGGCGCAGGCGGCGGCTCAGGTCCAGACAGCGGCCCAGGCCCAGCAGGCAGTGACAGAAGTGAGCCGTGTTTATATGGAAGACTGCGGGTCGGACACGGGGTATTGGGTGATTACCTATTCAGACGGTCATGTGGAATATCTGGACGACTAAGGAATAGATTAGAAATCAGAAGCGGGGAAAGGAGTGAGAGGCAGACAGATGGAACAGCCAAAGAAAAAAAATACATTTGTGTTCCAGGCAGGTATTCTGGCGGCAGCCGGTATGCTTGTCAAGGTGATCAGCCTGATTTACAGAAGCCCGCTTCTGAGTATCATCGGTATTGAGGGCAACGGCTATTACAGCGCGGCAATCAATATCTATACGATTATACTTCTCATTTCTTCCTACAGCATTCCCTCGGCAATCTCTAAGGTGATTGCCCAGCGGCTTGCTTTTAAGGAGTACCGTAATGCACAGAGGGTCTTTGTCTGTGCGCTTCTTTATGTGCTGATTGTGGGCGGTATTGCCTCTATTTTGACTTTCGTTGGCGCCCCTTGGCTGGTGAGAGAGAATCCCAACGCGGTGGTGGCGCTCAGAGTTCTTTCGCCTACCATTTTCTTCTCTGGTTTTCTGGGCGTTTTGCGGGGCTATTTCCAGGCCCACAGCTCGATGCTGCACACATCCATTTCCCAGGTCCTTGAGCAGATCATGAATGCAGCCATCAGTATTCTGGCGGCGCGGCTTTTGATTAATCTGGTAATTGATGAGGATGGGACGACCCGGGCCATCTATGGTTCTGCGGGCAGTGCGGTGGGAACCGGTGCCGGTGTGCTGACGGGGCTTCTCTTTATGTATGGGATGTATCGGTTAAACCGGAAGATGATTCTCAGGCGGGTGGAGCGGGACCGCAGCTGGCATGAGGAGAGTTATCGGGAAATCTTTAAGGTGATTTTTACCATTGTCACACCCTTTATCCTCAGTACGTTTATTTATAATTGTTCTACCGTTGTGAATATGACCATATATTATCATATTATGGACTTTAAGCATGTGGATGATGTGATTGCCTCCAACCACTATGGGATTTTTGCCACCCAGGCAATCGCGGTGGTCAATATCCCGATTGCTATCGCGTCGGCCATGTCCTCAGCCATGATTCCCGGCATCTCAGCTTCCTATGCGAAGGACAATTTTGAGCAGACCCGCAGACAGGTTTCCAAGGCGATTCAGATGACCATGCTGATTGCCATTCCGGCTATGGTGGGTATGGCGGTACTGCCCAAACCGATCATGCAGTTTATCTTTCCCCAGAAGGAGGCGCTGGATATGGCCTCCGGTCTTTTGGCGGCCCTCTCGGTAACCATCGTACTTTACAGCCTTTCCACGCTGACCAATGCGGTGCTGCAGGGAATCGGCAAAGTGAATACGCCGGTGCTTCACGCTGCCATTGCACTGGTGGTCCAGGTGGGCGGCTTAATTGCGCTTCTTTTTCGCACGGAGCTTGATCTGTATGCGTTGGCTTGCGCGAATATTATTTATTCGCTGGTGGTGTGTCTGCTCAACCAGCTGTCTGTGAGAAAGCATTTGGACTATCGTCTGGATATCATACAGTTTTTCCTAAAACCCCTCTTTTCGGCAGGCGTGATGGGGGCCGCAGCCTTTGGCGTCTATCATGGGCTGATGCTTTTGATACCCGTAAGCAGGGCGGTACTGCTTTTGGCCATTGGCGTGGGTGCCTGCGTTTACTTTGCCGTACTTTTACTGATCGGCGGTGTGAGCGAGGAGGAGTTACTGGCGTTTCCCAAAGGCTACCTGCTTGTGCGGCTGGCCCATAAGCTGCATCTATTGCCGGACGGAAAGAGAGCGAAGCGCATAAAAAAGAAAAAAAAGCGCAAACGCAGAAAAAAGAGCAGACGAAGGTAAGATAAAAAGAAATCTAAAAGCAAGAATAAATGATTGTCCGAAGGCGCATACTGTTAAGGACAATCATTTATTTTTTAGGAGGGAAGATTATGGCAAACTTATCAGAGTTGGATTTACAGAACCTTCGTCATCTTATGGGCGGCTATGATGTGACACACTGTAAGATGAAAGAATATGCTGAGTGTGCATCCGATACGAAAGTGAAGCAGTTCTTTGAGAAAGGCGCACAGTCGGCAATGCAGAACAAACAGCAGTTGATGGAGTTTTTACAGTAAACGGGTAATGAGGATGATAATGAAAGGAGCCTATCATGGAGTTAAATGAAAAGACGATGGTAGCGGATACCTTGACAGGTATCAATGGAGAACTGGTGCGGTTTGGAGAGATGATCGCACAGACAGAGAACAAGGAGCTCAAACAGACATTAAAGCAGTTTCGGAATGCCTGTGAGCAGTCCCAGGAGGAACTGTATCAGATCGCAAGGGAGAAATCCTATTATGTGCCGGCGGCAAAGGCCACCCAGGCGGAAATCGACCATGTGAAAGACCTTTTCTCATCTAAGACTTTGTAAGGCAGAACGTGTACAGACACAAAAGTATTATGCGCAAAAACATGTGCGCAGATGGGATTACAAGAAGAAACAGACGGACAGGCCTCGGAAGGGGTCTGTCTTTTTTGGGGTTTGAATCCTGACGGATTTTATATTAGGATAGTAAAAGGAGAAGCTTTTGAGGCTCATAAGGCGATCGTGTGGTCAAAAGATATCTGCAGGGAGGATGGAGGTCTGTATGAAAAGGCTGGGACAGTTTTGGATGCTTATGATAGGAATATTGCTCACCTTTTCCGGGTGCGGCAAGGATGTGGTTTCACAGTCGAAAGAGGGAGAAGACGCACTTTTGACGCAGACAGCGGCGGAATCTGCCATGCAGGAGGGGCCTTTTAGGATGACTTTCTTAGATACGGGGAAGTCTGACTGCATCGTTATGGAGATAGGAGATTATGTGGTGGTCAATGATACGGCGGATGCCGATGATGGGGCGGCAATCTGCGCTTACTTGGAAGAACGGCAGGTGGAGCGGATTACGTATCTGATCTTGAGCCATTTTGACAAAGATCATATCGGCAGTGCGGCAGTGCTCCTGTCAGAATTTGAAGTGGATTGTGTGCTGATGCCGGATTACGAGGAGGATTCGGAAGCGTATCTTATGCTGCTGCAGGCTCTTGAAAGGACCGGCACGGAGGAAAGGCGTCTTTTGGAGGATTACAGCTTTACCTTGGAGGATGCAGCGTTTTATGTGAATGCGCCCGAGGAAGATGCCTATGAGAATGATAATAATTATTCCCTGATTACCACAGTAACCTATAAAGACACGCGGTTTCTTTTGATGGGGGATGCGATGAAGAAGCGGACGGGAGAATTTATGGATTCCGACGCCGGACAGGAGCGCTATGATCTGATCAAAATGCCTCATCACGGGGATTATAACAAGAAACTTGCGGAACTGTTTGCTATTGCCAGACCGGATTATGTGGTCCTGACGGCGGACGAAGCACGGCAGCGAGTGGAAGAAAAGACCATAGAACTTTTAGAACAGTCCGGCTGTGGGGTGTTTTATACGGATGCAGGAAACATCACGGTGCTGTCAGACGGCAGTACCGTGACTTTGCTGCAATAAAGGTTCGTGAGGCAAAATCCCTCAAGTAGTATGGTGAGGTGAAAAGGCGCCGTGCACTTGAGGGGCTGCGCTGGCCTGCCGGTCAAGTAAGTTCCTTGAGTGAGGAGATATCGGTGTCAATCACCATGGAATAGTTGGTGTAGTAGACCACGAATCCGGGTTTGGCCCCGGCCGGTTTTTTCACATGCTTTTTCTGGATATAGTCGATTTCTACCTTGTCCTGCCCGCGGCCTTTGGAGTAATAGGCGGCCAGTCTTGCGGCTTCCTCGAAAGCCCGGTCGGGGACTTCCTTTCCCTCTGTCTTTAGGATGACGTGGGAGCCGGGCATCTGTTTGGCATGGAACCACCAGTCGCCGCCGGAAGCAAATTTGAAAGTCAGGTCGTCATTCTGATAATTGTTCTTGCCTACATAGAGATGAAAACCGTCACTGCTTAAGTAGTGGAAAGGCTTGCTGGTGATTTTCACTCGTTTCGTACCGCCTTTGCGGCGGATATAGCCGCTCTCAATCAGTTCCTCTTTGATCTGCACCAAGTCATCTTCCTGCAGGGCAATATCCAGGGCCGCCAGAATGGATTCCAGGTGTTCGATTTCTTGTTTGACTTGAAGGGTCAATTCAGACAGCGCCTCATAGGTCCGTTTGAGTTTTCCATATTTATCAAAATATACTTTGGCATTTTCCTGGGGAGAAAGGGTGGTATCCAGGGGAATGTCAATCATTTCATTGGTGTAGTAGTTGAGCGCTTCTAAGGATTTGGCACCCGGTTCCACGTTATAGCCGTAAGTGTTTAGCAGTTCCCCGTAGACTTTGTATTTGTCTTTCTTTTCCGTGTCCTGCATCTGTCTCATCTGCAGGTCATATTTCTTTACATTGCGCTCCAAGGCAGTCTGCACAATCTTGCGCAGGTCCGCGGATTTTTGCCGGATACGGGTTATGATATTGCGCTGGGCATAATAGTGCTCTAACAAGGCGCTGATGGAATCGAAGTCCTGTGTCTGTTTATCGGCATAAAGTGTCAGGGGAAGGGACGCAAACTCTATGGGTTTGGGCCCTTCGTAGACAATCACTGGGGCAAAGTGCCGGGCTTTGATGTCCCCCATCATATGACAAAAGGCAGTATGGACAGCGGGCAGGGCAGGGTCTTTCGTAAGGGGACCGGGCACCTTCTCCAGGCTGTCTTCTGCGGCCAGCACATTGGCAGGCAGATCGGCGTCCACGCCGGCCCGGTAACAGATTTCCTGGGCGATGATGGGAGAGAGGCCGGTGTAAGATGTATACAGCGCTTTATACAAAGGCATGGGCTTTGTCTGCATCTTGGCCCGAAAAGTTTCGTAGGAAAGTAGACCCTCATCCAGGGGGTCTTCTTTATCCTGGGTCTTTGGAATGAAATAGGTTCTCCCCGGCAGGACTTCGCGCACGGAGCTGATCATGCCGGAGATATGTTTGATGCTGTCAATGATCTTGTGGTCCATGTCACAGAAAATGATGTTGCTGTGTTTGCCCATGATTTCAATGATCAGCTTTTTGCGGCAGACATCCCCCAGCTCGTTTAGATGCTCCAGTTCCAGATGGATGATACGCTCTAAACCGGGCTGTGAGATGCTTATGATCTTCGCGTTTTGCAGATGTTTGCGAAGCAGCATACAAAACCCGGGCGCAGTCATGGGGCTCTGTTTATTGGTGCTTGTCAGATAAACCAGAGGCAGAGAGGCGTCTGCAGATAAGAAGAGCCTGTATTGGGTGCCGTTATTTTTGATTGTCAAAAGAAGTTCATCATTTTCCGGCTGTGCGATCTTGTAGATGCGTCCGCCCGTGAGTGCCTGCTTTAATTCGCTTGTAATGTTTGCAATGGTAATACCGTCAAAAGCCATGATCAATCCATCCTTCTGTCATTTTTCTATACAATAAGATACAGGAAGTATTGTACAATAAGCGGTTCTTATTTTCAATCTTGTATCAGTTTTGTCATGAAATAATTTGCGGCCTGGCATGACGATTCCACGATTGTTGATACAAGACAGCATTTTCTTGACTACACTTTAGGATTACACTATAATAGACGATGTACACGTGGGTCTATCTATGCGTGTGCCTACAATAGAAAAAGGAAGAAAACAACGATGATCAAGAGCATGACCGGTTTCGGAAGATGTGAAGTGGCGGAGGGTGAGCGGAAAATTACGGTGGAGATGAAGTCCGTCAATCACAGATACTTGGACGTCAATATCAAGATGCCCAAGAAACTCAATTTTTTTGAAGCGGCAATCCGCAGTGAGTTAAAGAATTTTATCCAGAGGGGTAAGGTAGACATCTTTATCAGCTATGAAGATCTTTCGGAGTCCAACGTGTGCGTAAAGTACAATAAGGATTTGGCGGCGGAGTATGTGAAATATCTTACGCAGATGGCGGAGGATTTTTCCATGGATAATGATATCCGTGTGTCCACGCTTTCCCGGTATCCGGAAGTACTGACCATGGAGGAGCAGACTGTGGATGAGGAGGAACTTTGGCTGTTTTTGGATAAGGCAGTCAAGGGTGCCGCGGAGGCTTTTGTAAAGACCAGGATTAAGGAAGGCGAAAACATCAGGGAGGACTTGGTGGCGAAACTGGACGACATGATGACCCATGTGGATTTTATTGAGGCCCGTTCCCCCCAGATCATCGCAGAGTATAAGCAGAAACTGAGAGATAAGGTACGGGAGCTTTTGGAGGACTCTCAGATAGAGGAGGGCAGACTCCTGACGGAAGTGACGCTCTTTGCCGACAAGGTATGTGTGGATGAAGAGCTGGTGCGTCTGCGCAGTCATATCGCCACCACAAGAGAAAATTTGATTGAGGGCGGCAGTGTGGGGCGCAAATTGGATTTCCTGGCCCAGGAGATGAACCGCGAGGCCAACACCATACTTTCGAAAGCCAATGATTTGGAGATTTCTAACCGTGCCATAGAACTTAAGACGCAGATTGAGAAGGTCAGGGAGCAGATTCAGAATATTGAATAGAGGTTACAGATGGGCAGACTGATTCATATAGGATTCGGTAATGTAGTGAACACGGGGAAGATCATTGCCATTGTAAGTCCCGATTCCGCGCCGGTCAAGCGGATGGTGCAGAAGGCAAAGGAAACAGGGATGGCGATTGATGCCACACAGGGGCGCAAGACAAAAGCGGTATTGGTGATGGAGAACAGCCAGATTGTTTTGTCAGCGCTGCTCCCGGAGACCATATCAGGCAGAGCACAGACAGAGGGCGGGCAGACAGATGAAGCGTAAGGGTATTTTGGTTGTTGTTTCCGGATTTTCGGGAGCCGGTAAGGGAACCTTAATGAAGAAGCTGGTGCAGAAGTATGATAACTATGCATTGTCTATTTCAGCCACCACCAGGGACCCCAGGCCGGGAGAAGAGGATGGCCGGGAGTATTTCTTTGTCACAAGAGAGGAATTCATGAAACGGATTGAGGAGGATGCGCTGATTGAATATGCCTGCTATTGTGATAATTACTACGGCACACCCAGAGAGTATGCAGAAAGGCATCTGGAAGAAGGGCGGGATGTGATCTTGGAGATTGAGATACAGGGAGCCCTTAAGATTAAGAACAAATATCCGGATGCATTGTTATTGTTCGTGATGCCTCCCAGCGCGGCGGAACTGCGCCGCAGGCTTTCCGGCAGAGGTACGGAGACGCAGGAAGTGATAGACAAGAGGCTTCGCCGTGCGGCCAAGGAGGCGCAGGGAATCGAGGCCTATGATTACATTGTAATCAATGACGATTTGGATACCTGCGTAGAGGAGCTTCATGCAATCATTATCGCGGCCCATAATAAGCCGGTGAGAAATGAGGAGTTTATAGAAAAAATGAGATTGGAATTAGAAGGAGGAGAATAATGTTACATCCATCTTATGCAGATTTGATCAAGGTAGTAAACAGTGAAGTGGAGGAAGGGGAAGACCCTGTGGTAAGCAGCAGGTATTCCATCGTGATGGCGACTTCCAAGCGGGCGAGACAGATCATAGCCGGTGACGATGAGCTGGTGGACGGCAGAGGGAAAAAGCCTCTTTCCGTGGCTGTGGAAGAATTGAACCAGGGTAAGATCAAGATATTAAATGATGAGGCTTTGCAGGAAGAGGAGACGCTGCAGGCGCAGGAGGCGTCTCAGGAAGCTTTGGATGCGGAGGATGCGGCTTCGGCAGCAGAACAGCAGGTTTAAATGTATGAAAAAGAAAGTCATGTTTATCTCTCTGGGATGTGATAAGAATCTGGTGGATTCCGAACAGATGTTAGGTCTGCTGGGGGAGGGCGGTTATACCTTCACCGACGACGAGCGGGAAGCCCAGGCGGTAGTGATCAATACCTGCTGTTTTATCAACGACGCCAAGCAGGAGAGCATCGACACCATCCTGGAGATGGCTGAACTTAGGAAGACAGGCAGGCTGGAGGCCCTGGTTGTGGCAGGATGCCTGGCACAGCGTTACCGGGAGGAAATTCAGGAGGAAATCCAGGAAGTGGATGCCATCATCGGCACCACGGCCATTGACGAAGTGGTAAGAACGCTGGATGATGTCTTTGCGGGGACGAAAAGAAATCATTATCAGAGCCTTGACAGAAAACCGTTTACGGGTATGCGCCGTGTGATGACCACCGGAGGGCATTATGCCTACTTGAAGATCGCAGAGGGCTGTGACAAACATTGCACTTATTGTATCATTCCCAAGGTGCGGGGCAGATACAGGAGTGTACCCATGGAGAGTCTTTTGAAAGAGGCAGAGGCATTGGCGGGGGAAGGCGTGAAGGAGCTGATTTTGGTAGCCCAGGAAACGACCCTGTACGGGACGGACCTTTATGGACATAAGGCGCTGCCCGAGCTGCTGCACAAATTATGTGAGATAGAAGGTCTGTATTGGATTCGGATTTTGTACTGTTATCCGGAGGAAATTGATGAGGAACTGATACAGACTATGAAAACAGAGGAGAAAATCTGTCACTATCTGGATTTGCCGATTCAACATGCAAGCGATGAGATTTTAAAGCGGATGGGCCGCAGGGTTGACAGAGAGAAATTGACTAATATAGTCAATTATTTGCGGGAAGAGATACCGGATATCTGTCTGCGCACCACATTGATCACAGGGTTTCCGGGGGAGACTGACATGGACCATGAGACGCTGTTAGATTTTGTGGAGGAGACCGCTTTTGACAGGCTGGGCGTATTTCCCTATTCGCAGGAGGAAGACACACCGGCGGCGGCTATGGACGGCCAGATTTCGGAAGAAGTGAAAGAGAAAAGATATGGAGAACTGATGGCCCTGCAGCAGGAAATTGCTTTTGAGGCAGCGATGCAGATGAACGGCCGGGTTGTTACGGCCATGATTGAGGGCAGGATTGCCGACGAGGACGCCTACGTGGCCAGGACTTACAAGGATGCGCCGAACGTGGACGGTTTTTTATTTGTCAATACAGACAGGGAATTGATGACCGGCGATTTTGTGCGTGTCAGGATTACAGGTTCTCATGAATATGATCTGATTGGAGAGATAGAAGATGAATTTACCGAATAAGTTAACCACATTTCGTGTGATTTTGATTCCCTTTTTTGTGGTGTTTCTGTTGACGGATGTGACCGCCTTTGACAAATGGATTGCGCTGTTTCTTTTTATCATAGCCAGCCTGACCGACCTTTTAGATGGTCACATTGCCAGGAAATATAATCTGGTGACGAATTTCGGAAAATTCATGGACCCGCTGGCGGATAAACTGCTGGTGTGTTCGGCACTGATCTGTCTGGTGGCCCTTGCAAGGATTCCGGCCTGGATTGTGATCGTTATCATTGCCAGGGAATTTATCATAAGCGGTTTTCGGCTTGTGGCCTCGGATAATGGGGTTGTGATTGCGGCCAGTTATTGGGGCAAGTTTAAGACCACTTTTCAGATGGTCATGATCTGTCTGATGATTGCGGATTTGGAAGCATTAAAGCTTGTGACCCAGATTGTGATGTGGGCGGCATTGGTATTGACGGTAATCTCTTTGCTTGATTATCTGATCAAAAATAAGGATGTCATGAAAGAGAGCGGCAAATAGAACGTTAGATGGCTAACAAAGAAATGGAGTGTTATGACGGTAGAGATTATTTCGGTTGGAACAGAGATTTTATTAGGCAATATCGTGAATACAAACGCGGCGTATCTTTCGGAGAAGTGTGCGGGGCTTGGACTTTCCTGCTATTATCAGGATGTGGTCGGAGACAATGAGGAGAGACTGTTTGAGACCATTAAGACAGCCTTGTCCAGGGCGGATATTCTGCTTTTGTCAGGGGGACTTGGACCCACCCAGGATGATCTGACAAAGGAGGTGGCGGCCAAGGTTCTGGGAAAGGAATTGTATCTGCACGAAGAGACCAGGGAAGCCATCCGGAAGTTTTTTGAAGCGAGAGGATTGGAGATTACGGATAATAACTGGAAACAGGCGATGGTTCCGGAGGGATGTATCGTGCTGGATAATCCCAACGGTACGGCACCGGGCATTATCATGGCACAGGATAACAAACATGTGGTACTGATGCCGGGGCCTCCGAATGAGCTGCTTCCCATGTTTGAGACTTCTGTCATACCGTATCTTTCCAAACTGCAGTCTTGCGTCATCTATTCCCAGACCGTGAAGATCTGCGGTGTGGGAGAGAGTAAGGCGGAGAGTATGGTAGCGGATTTGATCGAGGCCCAGACGAATCCTACGATTGCCACTTATGCCAAGACCGGGGAGGTACACCTTAGAGTGACGGCCCGGGCGGAGGATGAGAAGGAGGCCAGGAAACTGGTGAAGCCCATGATTAAGGATTTAAAGGGGCGTTTCGGCAACCATGTTTATACCACGGACGATGAGGTCACATTGGAAAAGGCAGTGGTGGATTTACTCATGGCCAATGGGCTGACGGCTTGTACGGTGGAATCCTGTACCGGCGGAATGTTGTCTGCCAGACTGATCAACGTGCCTGGGGTGTCGGAGGTATTTAAGTCCGCCTATGTCACCTACTCGAATAAATCCAAGCGCAGACTGTTGGGGATTAAGAAGAATATTCTGGTAAAGTATGGTGCGGTCAGCGAGCAGATTGCCAGGGAGATGGCAAAGACTGCCGCAGCGTTAGCTAAGGCAGATGTATGCGTTTCCACCACAGGCATTGCGGGACCGGACGGCGGTACGCCAGAGAAACCGGTGGGACTCGTATATATCGGATGCAGTGTGTGCGGTAAGATTACAGTGAAAGAGTGTCATTTCAGCGGCAGCCGCTCTAAGATCAGGGAAAGTACGGTTTCTGCAGCATTGTCGTTGATGCGGGAGTGTATCCTGGCGCATTACAGCGAGGTGACTTTTGGCAGGAAAGATAAGTAGCGGGGCGCGGGATTTTTATAAAATGGAGGAAGACAAATGAGCGAATCGGGCAATTTTGATGATATGAGAGGAGACGGCGAAAGAGTGGATACGCCGGTGGATCCTTATACAACAGAGAGCAGTGCCGATATCTACGCGACCCCGGAGGTGTCTATGGATACTACAGGCGTGGTAGTGGACGATACCCCCCAGCCTGTGGCAGATACACACGGACTTTTTTCCGGCAGCGGCCAGTCCGGGGATGCCTATGGCGGTCAGGCAGGCGTACCTTATTATCATAATTCTTATCAAGGCGGTAGCCCGAATAACGGGAGTCCTTACAACCAGGACAATGTATACGGCGGGAATTCTTATAGCGGAAATCCTGCCTATGGCAGTCATCCCTATTATGGCAATAATCCATATGGCAGCACTTCTTATCAAGGGGATAATCCATATGGCAATAGTTCCTGGCAAGGGGATAATGCATATGGTAATGGCCCTTATCAAGGGGAGAATACATACGGTAACAGTTCTTATAATGGAGAGAATACATACGCCAATAGTTCCGGCAGTGGGGAGAATGCCTATGGCAGTCATCCTTATCAGGCGGGGAATGGTTATAATAACTATAATGGGGAGAATCCCTATGGCGCAGGAAACGCCTATGGCGGTAATGCTTACGGGGGGAACGGTTATGGCAGTCCTTATAACGGTGCAAATCCTTACGGCGGCCAGCAGTCCGGCGGCGGGTACGGGAATCAGCCGCCCTATGGGAACCAGCCTTTTCAGGATAACAATCCCTACAGCCCTTATGCAGCGCCCCAGAAAAAGTCTCATACCGGTCTGATCATCACCCTCGTGGTGATTGTCATCCTCTTGTTTATTGTGGCAATCTGTGCCCTGGCTTATCGCGCGGTACAGCTGATGGATGAGAGCGATATAGATGAGATCATAGACGACAGCAAGTATGAGTTTGAGGATGACTATGAATATCATCACGAATATGATGATGATTTCTATGGTTATGATGAGGATGACGATTTCTTCTATGGCGGGGATTACGATTACGACTATGACTACGATTATGATTATGGTTATGATGACAGATACTATTCTCTGCAGGACGATTTGAAATATGATTTGTCTTACGAAGTAGAGTTTGACTACTTTGAATATGATACGGACAATGAGGATGTAAGTATCATGGTTACCTATCCCGTCATATCGGGTGAGGATGTGCCGAATCTGGAGCGCCTAAACGATGAGATCTATTCGGAAGTGGAACTGTTAAAGGAGTATTTTGAAGAAGATTATGCTCCTTATATGGAGAAAAATGAGGACAGCTATTTTTCAGCCACAGCAATTTCTTATGTAACTTACATGGATGAAGAGAAACTTAGTATTGTGTTCCAGGAAAGAGTATACGCGGATACCTACGATCTGGCTTATCTGGAATGTTTCAATATTGACATGACCAGTGGCGTGGTACTGGATAATGAAGAAATGTTATCCATTGATGATGACTTTTCCGTGGATTTTCGGACCAGAAGTGATGAGCAAAACGGTGAGATTTATTCTCTGACCAATATGACAGATCAGGAAATTACGGGATATTTTCATTCTTCCGATGTGATCGTATTCTACACACCCATGGGTATGGAGATCGGATTTAATTATGAGGACGGCTGGGTGACAGTCACATATGAGGAGTATGAGCAGTATCTGAATGTATTTTAGGAACCGAAAGAATTGTCACGATAACGGTACAGGATAAGAATACCTTTCTATAAGGGGTTTTGTTCTGTACCGTTTTTATGCTTTTATTGATGCGGGTGTCAAAAGGTGCTTCCATAAAATTTAAATGGCAGATTGCACAAAATGTTCACGAAGTTATCTTGCGCGGCGGCAGATTCTCTGCTAAACTAAGGATGTCTATGGAAATGGAATCTGTTGTGCATGTCCGGCATTTCGCCACGATTTCCATTGTCTTTTATTTTAAGGAAGGGAGGGTAGAGTGTCATTTATTGGACAGTATAAGTGATAAGATAGCATAAAATCATGGAAAATGCATGGGAGAACGAAGGATGCTCCATGCAGGAATCAAAATAAGGTTGACAAAATCGAACATCTGTTTTATTCTATTAAAAGAACGGATGTTCTATAAGAAAAGGAGAACAGAACATGGAAAAAGATGACAGATTAAAAGCATTGGATGCGGCTTTAAGCCAGATAGAGAGACAGTTTGGCAAGGGCGCCGTTATGAAACTGGGGGACCCTTCCGTACAGATGAATGTGGAGACGATTCCCACAGGGTCATTGAGTCTGGATATCGCACTGGGACTGGGCGGTATTCCCAAGGGCAGGATTGTTGAAATATACGGCCCGGAGTCCAGCGGTAAGACCACGGTCACCTTACATATGATAGCAGAGGTGCAAAAGAGAGGCGGTATTGCCGGTTTTATTGATGCGGAACATGCCCTGGACCCTGTCTATGCGAAAAATATCGGTGTGGATATCGACAATCTTTATATTTCACAGCCTGATTGTGGAGAACAGGCATTGGAGATCACGGAGACTATGGTCCGCTCCGGCGCCGTGGATATTATTGTGGTGGACTCGGTTGCCGCTTTGGTGCCCAAGGCGGAGATTGACGGCGATATGGGAGACAGTCATGTGGGTCTGCAGGCAAGACTGATGTCTCAGGCACTTCGTAAGCTGACAGCGGTTATCAGTAAATCCAACTGTACCGTTATCTTCATCAATCAGCTGCGTGAGAAAGTGGGGGTCATGTTCGGCAATCCGGAGACCACCACGGGCGGCCGTGCGCTGAAATTCTATTCTTCGGTGCGCCTCGACGTGAGAAGGATTGAGGCACTGAAACAGGGCGGGGAAGTGATCGGCAACAGAACCCGGGTTAAGGTGGTCAAGAATAAAATTGCGCCTCCCTTCAAGGAAGCGGAATTCGATATCATGTTCGGCGAAGGCATCTCTACGGTGGGGGATATTCTTGATCTGGCGGCACAGAACAACATCATCAATAAGAGCGGCGCATGGTACGCTTACGAAGGCAACAAGATTGGGCAGGGCAGAGAAAACGCGAAACAATATCTGCGGGATAATCCGGAGATTTGTGCCGAGGTAGATCGTAAAGTGAGAGAGCTTTTCAATATGGAAACGGATCCTGTGGAGACATCTCCGGCAGAAAAGGCATCGAAAACGGATAGCAAGACGGATGCCAAGACCGGGAAGGAAGCCGCAGGAACTGCCAAATAGAGTATGATTGTCCTGAAATGAGGAGGATTATGATTGTAACACAAATAACGGGTATGGCCAGAGCGCGTTATAAAATTTATGTGGATGACCAGTTTGCCTTTGTACTTTACAAAGGCGAACTTCGGGAATTTGGTATGGAGGAAGGAAAGGAGATTTCTGAGGAATGTTATCAGCAGATTGTGACGAAACTTCTTCCCCAAAGAGCGAAAAAGCGGGCTCTGAACCTGTTGAAAGAAAGGGACTATACCAGACGGCAACTGCGGGATAAACTGCAGCAGGGCGATTATCCGCTGTCCTGTATCGATGAAGCCATCGCCTATGTAGAGTCCTACGGTTACGTGGACGATTCACGTTATGCCAGGGATTTCATTCTCTATCATCTGGAAAACAGGAGCAGAACACGGATAGAGCAGGATTTGATGAAAAGGGGTATCGGCAAGGATATCGTAGATAACATCTTTGCGGAATTGGAAGCGGAAGGCACCAGGCAGGATGAGATGGCGATGATTGTCCAGCTTCTTAAGAAGAAAAAATATGATGTGCATACGGCCACTTGGCAGGATAAACAGAAAATGTACGGATTTCTTTATCGGAAAGGGTTTCATGGGGATGCAATCGGCAGAGCACTTTTGCTTGACATAACTTCAAATTCATTATAGAATTAATATGTTGTAATTTTGCTAACTATCAGGATATGGTCATATGGGAAATATCCGACAATAGATTAGATGATGTACAATGAAAATTTTATAAGGAGGTGCTCCTGTAATGTGGCAAGTTGTGGTAGCAGTAGTCATCACACTGGTGATTGCCGTTCCCGTATCAGCCCTGTTAGCGGTCAACTATCGTAAGAAAGTTGTGGAAGCTAAGCTGGGTAATGCGGACGAGAAGGCCAGGGAGATTATTGACGAAGCTCTCAAAACTGCTGAGACGAAGAAGCGCGAATCATTGCTTGAAGTCAAGGAAGAGTCCATTCGAACCAAGAATGAGCTGGACAAGGAAATCAAGGAACGTCGTGCTGAAGCGCAGCGTTATGAACGCCGTGTGCAGCAGAAGGAAGAGAACATCGATAAGAAAGCTGATGCTATTGAGAAAAAGGAAGCAAGTCTGGCACAGAGAGAGGAAGCTCTTGCCAAACAGCGTGATGAAATTTCCAAGCTGAACGAGCAAAGATTACAGGAACTAGAACGAATCTCAGGTTTGACCTCCGAACAGGCAAAAGATTATTTGTTGAAAATTGTTGAAGATGAAGTGAAACATGAAACTGCTGTCATGATCAAAGAGATGGAGAGCAGGGCTAAGGAAGAAGCGGACAAGAAGGCAAAGGAGTATGTGGTTACGGCAATCCAGAAATGTGCTGCCGATCATGTGTCAGAGACCACAATATCCGTTGTACAGCTTCCTAACGATGAGATGAAGGGCAGGATTATCGGCAGAGAGGGTCGTAATATCAGGACACTTGAGACAATGACAGGTGTCGATCTGATTATCGACGACACGCCGGAAGCAGTCATCTTATCCGGATTTGATCCAATCCGCAGAGAGGTGGCGAGAATTGCGCTCGAGAAATTGATCGTAGACGGGCGGATTCATCCGGCAAGAATTGAAGAGATGGTCGAGAAGGCGCAGAGAGAAGTGGAAGTCATGATCAAAGAGGAAGGTGAAGCGGCCACCCTCGAGGTCGGTGTACATGGAATCCACCCTGAGCTGGTGAGACTTCTCGGTAAGATGAAGTTCAGAACTAGTTATGGTCAGAACGTATTAAAACATTCTATTGAAGTGGCACAGTTGTCCGGTCTGCTTGCAGCAGAAATGGGATTAGATGTTAGAATGGCAAAA
>CAJUFU010000014.1:23456-35795 GCA_910585555.1 uncultured Lachnospiraceae bacterium | reverse complement strand
AAGGATCACATATCCAGCTGGGCGTTGAGCTCTGCCGGAAGTATAAGGAGGGTCCGATTGTTATCAATGCGGTAGAATCGCATCACGGCGATGTGGAGGCACAGACGCTGATTGCGTGCATCGTACAGGCGGCAGATACGATCTCTGCGGCGAGACCAGGTGCGAGAAGAGAGACATTAGAAACATATACAACAAGACTAAAACAATTAGAAGACATTACAAACAATTTCAAAGGTGTTGACAAATCTTTTGCTATTCAGGCGGGTAGAGAGATTCGTGTTATGGTAGTTCCAGAACAGATCAGTGATTCTGACATGGTATTGCTTGCAAGAGATATTTCCAAGCAGATAGAGGCAGAGCTGGAGTATCCCGGACAGATTAAGGTTAATGTGATTCGTGAGAGCCGTGTCGTTGATTACGCCAAATAGTATAGTGTAGAAATTAAGGTAAGGAAAGTATTGAGAATGCAGACATTTTCAGAACTTTCCTTATTTTTTTGTATTCTCCATGGACACTTGTTGTTCTTTCTGTACAGTTTTACCATAAACAGCAGTGCTTTTTAAGAAAAATTATCTCTTCTGTATACTTGTGAAATCGAAGAAACTGTAGTAGAATGATTAACGGTGTATGATTGTATACAATAATTCAATTATTATGGAGGACAACATGAAACCGTACAGAGAAATGAGTAAGGATGAACTCACACAGCAAAAAGCAGAATTAACCAGACAGTTTGAAGATGCCAAGAAAATGGGGTTAAAACTTGATATGTCCAGAGGGAAGCCTACCGTAGCGCAGCTTGATATGACTATGGGGCTTATGGATGTGTTAAATTCCGATTCCGATATGACCACCATGGATGGTGTTGACGCCAGAAACTATGGTCTGATGGATGGTATTATTGAGGCAAAACATTTGATGGCAGATGTGATGAGTGTTCCGGCGGAGAATGTGATTGTGTACGGTAATTCGAGTCTTGCGATTATGTATGACGCCATATCCCGTTCCGTGACGCATGGTGTGATGGGGTCCACGCCTTGGTGCAAATTAGACCAGGTAAAGTTCTTATGTCCGGTGCCCGGTTATGACAGACATTTTGCCATTACCCAGCATTTTGGCATTGAGATGATTTTGATTCCCATGACGCCGGATGGACCAGACATGGATTTGGTAGAAAAATATGTGAATGAAGACCCGGCGGTGAAAGGCATCTGGTGTGTGCCCAAATATTCTAACCCCCAGGGAATCTCCTATTCCGATGAGACTGTCAGAAGATTTGCGGCCTTAAAGCCTGCAGCTGAGGATTTCAGGATATACTGGGACAATGCTTATGCCATTCATCACCTGTATGAAGACAAGCAGGATCAGATTCTGGAAATCCTAAGTGAGTGTGAGAAGGCCGGCAATCCGGATATGGTTTATGAGTTCTGCTCCACGTCCAAGATAACCTTCTCCGGAAGCGGCATCGCAGCCATGGCCTCTTCCCCGGCTAATCTGGCGGATGTGAAGAAGTCTCTGACTTTGCAGACCATCGGATATGATAAGGTGAATCAGCTTCGCCATACCAGATACTTTAAGAATGTGGAAGGTATGATGGCGCACATGAAGAAACACGCGGATATCCTGCGTCCCAAGTTCGAGGCCGTATTGTCGGTGTTAGATCAGGAACTTGGCGGCCTTGGTATCGGAGAGTGGACCAGACCGCTTGGCGGTTATTTTATCTCCTTTGATGCAATGGAAGGCTGTGCGAAGGAAATTGTGGCGAAATGTAAGGAAGCGGGTGTGGTTCTGACAGGGGCAGGCGCCACTTTCCCCTATGGGAAGGACCCCAAAGACAGCAACATCCGGATTGCGCCTACCTACCCCACTTCCGAAGATATGGCAAAAGCTACGGATATATTTGTGCTCTGCGTAAAACTGGTCAGTGTGGAGAAGCTGCTGCAGGCATAAAGCATTTTGATAGCCAAAAAGTAGATAAAAGTATTGTGACAGATATGGTTTCCGTTGTAGAATATAGTACGGAAGCCATATTTTATTAAGCGGCGGCGAAAGATGAAGATATATCTAAAGGGAGCCGGATGGAGTAAGCCTGTATATTAAGAAACAATGCAGGAAAATATTTTCATGGAAAAGAAGTGCAGAAAGGAAGGCGTAAGAATATGGAACATTATGAAAGACTGGGAAGAGAACTGATACACAAAGGTGCCATCATAGATTATTATCAGGACACCATCAAAGTGCCCAACGGCAATATTGTGAAATGGGATTTGATCACCCACAAAGGGGCGGCCGCAGTGGTGGCTGTAGACAAGGACGGGAAGCTTTTGATGGTGAGGCAGTACCGTAACGCATTAGACCGGGAGACGCTGGAGATTCCCGCCGGAGCGCTTGACACGGCAGAGGAGCCCACGCAGACAGCGGCGGCCAGAGAATTGGAGGAGGAGACCGGTTATAAAGCAGGGAAATTGGAACTTTTGATTTCTTTAAAGACCACGGTCGCTTTCTGCAACGAGAGAATAGATGTCTATGTGGCTACGGATTTGACGCCCAGCAGACAGCATCTGGACGAAGATGAATTTTTGAATGTGGAAAGACATGATTTGGATGAATTGCTGCAGATGATCTTTGACTGTAAGATTGAGGACGCAAAAACGGTATCCTCTCTGCTTGCCTATAAGCAAAAATACCGGCAGTAGAAGGTATGACGGCCATGTCTGCAAGATACGCGGATGCAGATTCCTTTTGTCTCTGAGAATAAAACAGTCATGCTAAGGGATTGTGGGACATATATTGAAGGAGATGGGAAAGAGGGTATTCAATGTGCGGCAGCAGTCATGGTCAAAGAACGGCTATTATATGATCTATCTTTTTATGATTGGTCTTTTTATCGGCATTTTGGTGGTGAACGCGGGACATGACACTTGGATTGTAGACAGTGACCTTTTGGGGACGGAAATGATTCTGCGCCTCAAGAACAGTATCCCGGAAGGGGAAGGGCTGTTTGGCTATGTATTGAAGCACAGGCTGTTTACGCTGTGGATGCTGGCCCTTTTGTCCACCACCATGATTGGTATGCCTGTGATTTGTGTCTATATCTGTTATATGGGACTTTCGGCAGGCTGTCTTTTGTCCGTGGCGGTCATCCGCTACGGCATCCGGGGCATTTTGTTTGTGGCGGCGGGTTTGCTGCCCCAGGCTTTCTTTCTGGTGCCGGCCTACATCGGCCTCTTTATCTGGGCGGTCAGTATCAACAGGACGTTGTATGCGCCGAAGACATATCTGGATGGGTATGAGCGGTACAGCAGGCAGTTTTACTTGAAAAAGGGAACACAGATCGTTATGGTGACAGTAGTTGTCATAATGGGCTGCCTGTTAGAGAGTTATGTCAATCCTAAGATACTCCATTTTATCCTAAAAATTTTCTGAAAAAAATTTTTTTCTATGTTTTTTCAAGATATAGTAGACATAAATTCTCTGTCTGACGATATCTTGTACTTTAATGGAAAAACCGCGCAAATGCCCGTAAATTCGGGAAAAAATCCATTTGCTTTTCTTCAAAATTCTGATTATAATGGAATGCAGACGGTGATTTGATTTACATAAAAGAATCACGAGGGGGAAGGATTTCCGAATTCATGGAAAAAGAGATCAGTGCATTCATCACCTATTTACATAATGTGAAGAATACCTCCAATAACACGGAGTTATCTTATAAAAGAGATCTGGAAAAAGTGAAACATTTTATGATGCAGCGCGGGATTGAAGAAGCGGGGGCAGTGTCGACACAGGATTTGGAAGAGTATGTGAAATATTTGGAAGAACATAAATTTGCTGCTGCCACGGTGTCTAGGAATATCGCTTCTTTGAAAGCTTTTTATCATTTTATGGTACAGGAAGGTATGGTGGCGGAGGATATCTCTGATAAACTCAAGGCGCCCCGGATTGAGAAGAAGGCTCCGGAGATCATGTCCCCTGATGAGGTGGTACGTCTCTTAGAGCAGCCCTCAGGCGATACACCCAAGGAGATTCGTGATAAAGCCATGCTGGAGCTTCTCTATGCCACAGGTATCCGGGTGACGGAGCTGATTACTTTAAAAGTTGCGGATGTGAATATGCAGATGAGCTTCCTTCTGTGCCGTGACCGCAATAAGGAGAGGATTATTCCCTTTGGGTCGGCCGCAAAAAGTGCTCTTGCGCGGTATTTGAACGGTACGAGAGAGGAGATGTTAGAGAATAAATCCTCAGATGTTCTCTTTGCCAACTGTTCCGGACAGCCCATGAGCAGGCAGGGATTTTGGAAGCTGATCAAACACTATGCAAAAAAGGCGGATATCCAGGCGGATATCACACCTCATACGTTAAGACATTCCTTTGCGGCGCATCTGGTAGAGAATGGCGCCGATTTGAGAAGCGTACAGGAAATGCTTGGACATTCTGATATTTCCACGACGCAGATTTATGCGAATTTAAACCACAATCACATCCGGGAAGTATACGCCAAGGCACACCCCCGGGGATAAAGACAGCGATCTATTTTCGAATCAGATTTTTAGAAGTAAATTCCGTGGGAATTTACTTCTATTCATATTCAGCAATGTCATAAATCAATCGTTCGGATGCTTCCCATCCCAGACAGGGATCTGTGATCGATTTGCCGTAGATGCCTTCGCCGATCTTCTGACTGCCTTCTTCAATATAACTTTCGATCATAACCCCTTTTACCATGCTGTGTATATCACGATTCAGTTTACGGCTGTGCATGACTTCTTTCACGATACGAATCTGCTGTTCAAACTGTTTGTCAGAATTATTGTGATTCGCATCGATGACACAGGCAGGATTCGCCAGGTCATAATCCTGATACAGTGTATACAGGGTATTTAAATCCTCATAATGATAGTTTGGCAGGCTCCTGCCGTGTTTGTTGACAGAACCGCGAAGCACCGCATGAGCTAAGAGATTTCCGTCCGTGGCCACTTCCATGCCGCGGTAGATGAAGGAGTGGGGATGCTGTGCCGCATAGATGGAATTGAGCATGACGGAAAGGGTGCCGCTGGTAGGATTTTTCATACCGGCAGGGACATCGAAACCGCTCACTGTCATGCGGTGATGCTGGTCTTCCACGGAGCGGGCTCCGATGGCGACATAGGATAGGATATCCTCCACATACCCCCAGTTGTCGGGATAAAGCATTTCGTCTGCGGCGGTCAGCCCGGATTCCTCAATGGCCCGGATATGCATCTTGCGCATGGCGATCAGGCCGGTGGTAAAATCCGGCTTTTTCTCCGGGTCAGGCTGGCTTACGATGCCTTTATAGCCTTCTCCCGTGGTGCGGGGTTTGTTGGTATAGATTCTGGGAATCAGAATCAGCTTGTCCTTTACTTTTTCATTGACCTTGGCGAGTCTGTTCACATAATCGCAGACAGCTTCCTCGTTATCGGCGGAACAAGGGCCGATGATGACCAGAAACTTAGAACTCTTTCCCGTGAGCACTTCCTTGATTTGGGCGTCACGCTTTTTCTTCACCGCGATGGCAAATTCCGGCATAGGGAATTCTTTTCTGATTTCTTCCGGGGTCGGAAGCTTAGTAACATATCGAAATGACATGGTTTTTTCTCCATTCTCCTTTTGTGATTCTTTTTACACGTTTCTCTGGCAAAAACATCTACATTATAGTATATTATGTTAAGAATCGCAACCCTTACGCGAAATATACAGGGCGGAGACGGTGCACAGTGTGGTCTGCAGAATCTGACTTGCCAGCATTCCCCACAGATAGCCCTTGATGCCATAGCGGGGGATGGCGAAGAAGACGAACAAAAGGCGCAGCAACAGACTTACTACACTGTAGCAGAAGGTCTGCGCAGTCTTTCCCAGTCCGTTCAGGATACTGCCAAGGGTGCTGGCAATGTACATGAACGGGCAGATAAAGCTGAGAATCAGGATAAAGCTGCCGGCCAGCTGCGAATGGAAGAGTATCTGCCCTGCCAGGCGTCCAAACAGCAGGAAAACGGCGGTGCAGCCAAAGCCCAAGAGCAGACAGTAGCGAATGGAGGTCAATATGGCCCGTCTGACGGCGGTCCGGTTTCCGTTGGCATCCGCTTCCGCCACAATCGGTAAGAGCAGGACAGAGATGGAGTTGGTGATAGCGGAGGGAAAGAGGATGAGGGGCAGGCTCATGCCGGTCAGTACACCGTATACGCCCAGGGCTTCCGTATTGTTCAGGCCATGGGCCATCAGACGGTTGGGAATATAGATGGCCTCTATGCTCTGCAGCAGATTGATCACCAGACGGTTGGCCGATAAGGGGACTGCCAGCGCAAGAAGCTGTCCCATGATGCGGCTGTATATGGCGATGCAGTGGGTCTTACAGGTATTGGCCCGGATAGGAACGCAGGGGCGGTAGGGAAAGACTTTATGGGCTCTTGATAAAATGGCCAGGACGGACACAATCATGGAGGCGCTTTCTCCGATCACAAGGCCCACCACGGCAAAGCTGATGGTTGGCTTCATCTGGTGTTTTCCGCAGATATCGTAGATCAGATACACACTGCCCACGCGGAAAATCTGTTCTGCCAGCTGAGATATGGCGGGAATGGCGGTCTTGCGGATACCATAAAAATAGCCGTTGATGCAGGAATGTACACAGGCCATGGGGATGGACAGGGCTATGATACGTAAAAGCGGTGCCGTACGGGCTTCCATCAGACAGGCTGCAGCAATCACCTCTGACCATTGATAGATGAAAAAAGCGCACAACAGAGAGAGGCTGAAAGACAAAAGGAAGCCGGCCCACAACGTGCGAAAGGAACTTTTATAGTCGTGGGTGCTGGTTTCGTTGGCCACATATTTGGAGATGGCAGTCTGTATGCCGGATGCCGTGAGGGCGAAAGAGAGGGCCAGCACGGGAGCAATCAGCTGGTAGATACCCATTCCTTCTGCGCCAAATACATTGGACAGAAAGATTCGGTAGAAGAAGCCGATCAGCCGGCTGAAAAGTCCGGTAAGCTTCAGGATGGCAGTTCCGGTGATTAAAGGGTTTTTCCATTTGGTCGTCATAGGCACCACTTCATAATTCGATATGGTTACAGTGTATGCGGCAAACGTCTCATATAGTATAGAAGAAAGGGTATGACAGATGGCAAAAAAGGTAGTGGTGGGCATGTCCGGCGGGGTGGATTCCTCGGTGGCGGCTTATCTTTTGAAAGAGCAGGGGTATGATGTGATCGGCATCACCATGCAGCTTTGGCAGGGAGAGGGACAAAAACAAGAAGAGGCACAGGGAACATGCGATGTCTTTCGTGCGGCCAAGGATGCTGAGCGGGTGGCACAAAAGCTTGCCGTTCCCCATCATGTTATCAGTTTCGAACAGGTGTTTAAGGAGAAGGTGGTGGACTATTTTGTGGAGGAATATCTGGCCGGTCGCACGCCCAATCCCTGTATTGCCTGTAATCGGTATGTGAAATGGGAGGCAATGCTCCGGGCCGGTCAAGAGCTGGGGGCAGACTATATTGCCACCGGACATTACGCCAGGATTGTCAGGCTGGAAAACGGCAGATATGCGGTCCGCAGCTGTGTGACAGGGAAAAAGGACCAGACCTATGCGCTTTATAATCTGACCCAGGAACAGCTTTCCCATACCCTGATGCCTGTGGGGGATTACACCAAAGAACAGATACGGCAGATTGCGCAAAAGGCAGGACTTTCGGTGGCACAGAAACCGGACAGCCAGGAAATCTGTTTTATTCCCGATCATGATTACCCCGCATTTCTGGAAAGACAGGCTGGGGAACGGGTGCCCGGCCCCGGATATTTTGTGTCCCGGGAAGGAGAAATTCTGGGAGAACATCAGGGGATTACCCATTACACGGTGGGACAGCGCAAGGGTCTGCAGCTGGCTATGGGGCGTCCCGTATTTGTGACGAAGATAAGGCCGGATACCAATGAAGTGGTGATTGGGGAGGCGGCGGATGTTTTCGGAGATACCCTCTACTGCCATCAGATCAATTATATGGGCATGGAAAAGCTCACGGGTCCTAAATGGGTGAGGGCCAAGATTCGGTACGCCCATGGAGGAGAGCGCTGTCTGTTGGAGGAAGCGGGAGAGGACAGGATAAAGTGCACCTTTGCAGAGCCGGTACGCGCCATCACGCCGGGGCAGGCCGTGGTGTTTTATGAAGATGAGTGTGTACTTGGCGGCGGGATTATTCTATAGCCATAGCTGCCAGCGTAAAAGACCTGACAAATGGAGGATAAGAAAATCTTAAGAAATTCTACCGACTTTTTTCACGACATTTTCACAGACTCTGTGGTAGTATGAGTACTAATAAGTGGGGGAACTTTGGAGAGACACTTATTTGAGGAGAAAAATTATGGTAGAATCAAAACTGACTAAGGTAAAAGTGAATAATGAGATAGAACTTTGTGAAGTGTATGATAACGCAACAAAAGAGCGGATTAAGAAAGTGTTTTTCAGAGAGGGGATATCCTTTTTTATCAAATTCCGCAAGAAATTTCAGATGGCAGGATTTGCGGCAGTGAATCTGGCAGGGGATGAGAATGTGGGAGAACGTTCTGAGGTTTTAGAGACGAAAGAGGGCAGGTATATCATCTGCGTGAATTTAAGCCAGAAAGAGTTAGCCCGCAGGTCTATCATGCGGGTAGTGCCCAATCATGGCGACCGGGTTCGTTTCTTGGGAGAGGAACCGGAAGAAAAGGGCACGAAAATGCCCTTTTGGGAGATGATTTCTCAGTTATCATAATCAGTATACCGCACATATCCGGGATACGTGCGGTATAGCAAGGCAGATTATAATTTATGAAAAGAGGGGCTGCGCTGTTGAAAGGTCGTGTAGTATCGGAAACCGCAGTCCTTTAAGATTTCTGCGGCCTGATTGAAGGCGTAGGCGATCTGATCGGGCGCGTGGGCGTCTGAACCCACAGTGATAATCTCGCCGCCAAGCTCCCGGTAGCGTTTTATGATGCCGCGGCAGGGGTGGGCATCCCGCAGGCCCTTGGCCAGACCGGCGGTGTTGATTTCAATGCCTTTTTCCATGGCAATGAGCTTGGTTAAAATTTTATCAAATAGACCGGCAAACGTTTCATAGGCATAGCCTTGATCTTTTGTGGGGCTGTAGCGCACCACATAATCCAGATGGCCGTAGACATCAAAGTTACTGTAGACATCCAGATTATCCAGAATAGATGTAAAATATTCCCCAAAGGCATCCTCTAAGGAACGCCCGGCGAAAAAGGCAGGATAATAGGGATCTTTTCCATTGCAGATATGGGAAGAGCCGATGATAAAGTCGTATGCGTGCGCTTTTGCAAAAGTATCGTTTTTTTCGGAGAGGTGCGGTTGTAAGCCAATCTCCACCCCAAACAAAATCTTGATCTTATCTGCGTATTTTTCCTGTAATTTCAGTAAATCATAGAGATAAGAGTCAGCAGAAAGAAGAAACATGTCTTCTGTATCTGTTTCAGTGGCAGGATAATCAAAATCATTGTGTTCTGTAAAGCACATCTTGGTAAGTCCTAATTGGATTCCGCGTAAGATCATTTCTTCCATGGGTGTATCGGCATCACCGGAGAAAGAAGAATGTAAGTGGCAGTCCGCTGTGATTGGCATAGCAAATCTCCTTTTGTTTATATTGTAGAAAAATTCTTGACGCATATTTGAATCCGCGAAGCGGAGACCGTCGTAAAGGCATCATTGTCAGTAATCGGCCTTTAGTGTAACCGATTTTGGCACAAAAAACAAGATTTGTTGACATAAGATTGAAAAGACAAAATATTATAGAATCTTTCACCGCAAATCTTAATTATTTTCGATTTACGTCTTGAATTTTTGGGACAAATTGGGTAAAATAATTTTGCTGACTAAATTTTACCAATGTCGTGCGTACCTACGTATATGGCAGGGTAAAATTATATAAAAAACATTATTTAGGAGGGACTAAAAAATGGCAGTAAGAGTAGCAATCAATGGTTTTGGCCGTATCGGTCGTCTTGCATTCAGACAGATGTTCGGGGCAGAGGGATATGAGGTAGTAGCAATCAACGATTTGACAAGCCCGAAGATGTTGGCACACTTGTTAAAGTATGATTCTTCCCAGGGTAAGTATGCTTTGGCTGACACTGTATCCGCTGGTGAGGACACAATTACAGTTGATGGTCAGACATTAAAGATCTACAAAGAGCCCGATGCAAACAACTGTCCTTGGGGCGAGCTTAAGGTTGACGTTGTTTTAGAGTGCTCCGGTTTCTATACCAGCAAAGAAAAAGCGCAGGCACACATCAACGCTGGTGCTAGAAAAGTTGTTATCTCTGCTCCTGCAGGCAACGATCTTCCGACTATCGTATACAATGTAAACCATGAGACATTGAAAGCTTCTGATACCATCATTTCCGCAGCTTCCTGTACAACAAACTGCCTTGCTCCTATGGCAAAGGCTCTGAATGACTTAGCTGGCATCAAGTCCGGTATTATGAGCACCATCCACGCTTACACAGGTGATCAGATGATTCTTGACGGCCCTCAGAGAAAGGGTGATTTAAGAAGATCCCGCGCAGGCGCAGTGAACATCGTTCCTAACAGCACTGGTGCAGCAAAGGCTATCGGCCTGGTTATTCCTGAGTTGAATGGTAAGCTGATCGGTTCCGCACAGCGTGTTCCTACTCCTACAGGTTCTACCACAATTCTGGTTGCAACGGTAGAGAAGTCCGTTACCAAGGATGAGATCAACGCAGCAATGAAAGCAGCAGCTACAGAGTCCTTCGGTTACAATGAGGATGAGATCGTATCTTCCGATATCGTAGGCAGCACCTATGGTTCTATCTTCGATGCTACCCAGACAATGGTAGGCGAGGACAATCTGGTACAGGTAGTTTCCTGGTATGACAATGAGAACAGCTATACTTCTCAGATGGTTCGTACAATCAAGTACTTCTCTGAATTAGCATAGAAGAAAATTCCTGCGGAATTATCTTCTCGAGGTTTGCATGGTGCAAACCTCGGCGTGAAAGGAAGTAAACCTTCTTGAAGATTGCAGAGGGTAAACCTCGGCATAGCAAAGGAGTAGGAAGTAAATAAGTAGTTTTAAGAGGCTCGGCCGTTGGGCCGGGCCTCTTGTATGAATATTTTTAATAGGAGGACGAAGACATGTCATTAAACAAAAAATCTGTAGATGATCTTAACGTTAAGGGAAAACGCGTGCTGGTAAGATGCGACTTTAACGTGCCTTTAAAGGAAGGCAAGATTACCGACGAGACCCGTATTGTTGCGGCGCTTCCCACAATCAAGAAGCTGCTTGCTGACGGCGGTAAGGTAATTCTCTGCTCTCACCTTGGCAAGGTAAAGAACGGCCCCAACGAGGGCGAATCTCTGGCACCTGTAGCAGAGAGACTTTCTGAGAAATTAGGCAAGCCTGTAAACTTCGTATCCGATTACAATGTAACCGGCGAAGCTGCAACCAAGGCAGTTGCTGAAATGCAGGAAGGCGATGTGGTACTTCTGCAGAATACCCGTTTCCGTGGTAAAGAAGAGACCAAGAACGGTGAGGAGTTCAGCAAAGAGCTGGCAGATCTGTGTGATGTATACGTATGCGACGCTTTCGGTTCTTCCCACAGAGCACATGCTTCCGTAGCAGGCGTGACAGATGTTGTACGTGCCAAGGGCGGCGAGTGTGCAGTTGGTTATCTGATGCAGAAGGAGATTGATTTCCTTGGCAATGCAGTGGAGAATCCGGTAAGACCTTTTGTGGCAATCTTAGGCGGTGCTAAGGTAGCTGATAAGCTTAACGTGATCAACAACCTGCTTGAGAAGTGCGACACCCTCATCATTGGCGGCGGTATGGCGTTTACCTTCTTAAAGGCACAGGGCTATGAAATCGGTAAATCCTTAGTGGATGAGGAGAAACTGGATTATTGTAAAGAGATGATGGAGAAGGCTGAGAAGCTTGGCAAGAAGCTTTTGCTCCCTGTGGATACCACAGTTGCAGCGGATTTCCCGAATCCTATCGATGCACCCATTGACGTACAGGTAGTGGATGCTGACAAGATTCCTGCAGATATGGAAGGCCTTGATATCGGCACCAAGACAGCAGAGCTCTATGCGGATGCTGTGAAATCTGCTAAGACAGTTGTATGGAATGGTCCTATGGGCGTGTTTGAGAATCCCATTCTTGCTAAGGGTACTATTGCAGTGGCTGAGTCTTTGGCTGAGACTTCCGCAACCACCATCATCGGCGGCGGTGACAGTGCGGCAGCAGTGAACCAGCTTGGTTTTGCAGATAAAATGTCTCATATCTAGATCGGAAGAGCGTCGTGTAGGGAAAGAGT
>CAJUFU010000014.1:21650-23446 GCA_910585555.1 uncultured Lachnospiraceae bacterium | reverse complement strand
TCTCCACAGGCGGCGGCGCTTCCCTTGAGTTCTTAGAGGGTAAGGAGCTTCCCGGCGTTGTGGCGGCTGACGACAAGTGACGTAAACTCCTGCGGAGTTAACGTCTCGAGGTTCGCCTTATGGGGCGAACCTCGGCATGATGTTGCGGCGTGTTTTGCGGGGTGAACCTCGGCGTGATGTTGCGGCGTGTTTTGCGAGCGAACCTCGGCATGGTATTGCGGGGTGTGCTTTGAAGCGGGCCTCGGCAAATATAAATATAATTTGATTGGAGAATGATATTATGGCAAGAAAGAAGATTGTGGCTGGTAACTGGAAGATGAATATGACGCCCAGTGAGGCAGTGAAGTTGTGTGCAGAGTTAAAAGATTTGGTAAAATCTGATGATGTGGATGTGGTTTACTGCGTGCCTGCAGTGGATATCGTACCGGTTGTTGAGGCTGTGAAAGGCACCAACGTGGAAGTGGGCGCAGAGAACATGTATTTCGAGGAGAAGGGTGCTTATACGGGCGAGATTTCCGCGGCAATGCTGGTAGACGCAGGCGTGAAATATGTGATCATCGGCCATTCTGAGAGACGTGATTATTTCAAGGAAGACGATGTGCTTCTGAATAAGAAAGTAAAGAAGGCTTTAGAGGCTGGTCTTGTGCCGATTCTTTGCTGTGGCGAGACTTTAGAGCAGAGAGAACTGGGCGTTACTATGGATTGGATTAGACTGCAGATTAAGTCTGACCTTTCTGATATCACAGCTGACCAGGTGAAGGGCATGGTGATTGCTTATGAGCCTATCTGGGCCATCGGTACTGGTAAGACTGCTACGACTGAGCAGGCTGAAGAAGTATGTAAGGGTATCCGTGACTGCATCGCTGAGATGTATGATGATGCTACCGCAGAAGCAGTTCGTATCCAGTACGGCGGTTCTGTAAATGCCGGTAATGCGGCAGAGCTTTTCGCACAGCCTGACATTGACGGCGGTCTGGTAGGCGGCGCTTCCTTGAAGGCAGATTTTGGCAAGATTGTGAATTACAAATAATTGTTTTATAAGCATTTGATTTTAGCGTTTTAGTAGAAGGGGTATCAAAGAAAAGGAGTCCTTTGATATCCCTATCTTTCAATCCTTATCTTTTTATGTCTTTTTTGTTGACTCAACTATCATAGACGGAAATCATTATATGCAGAAATAAGAGGCTTCCGAAACAATCATATTCGTGATTTTTGAGAACAACCATACTATTTATTATATGCAGGGGGAAAAGGAAATGAAAAGTATTCGGACTAAAATCACCCTAAGTCTTATCTTAACTGTTTTGGTTGGTCTGGTCGCATCTGGAATTGCCAGCATCATACCCAACTATAACAGTACCATGTCCACAGTGGAGCAGATGATGAGAGAAACTGCAGTATTAGCGGCGGGGCGTGTGGAACAGGAGCTTGCCGCCTATAAAAATGTGGTCATGGATGCAGGGCATGATCAGCAGCTAGCCGATCCGGATGTGCCCCTGGAGGTAAAGCAGGCTGTCATTGACAAGCGTGCAACCATGCATAACTTCCAGAGAGGAAATATTATCGGGACGAACGGCATCAGCATTTTTGATGGAAAAGATTATTCTGACAGGGAATATGTGAAACAGGCCATGCAAGGTAATATTTATGTGTCGGAGCCTTTGATCAGTAAGATTACCGGGCAGTTATCCATTATGGTTGCGGCGCCTCTTTATGCCGAAGAGACTTATGGTTCCAGCATTGTGGGCGTTATCTATTTTGTGCCCAAGGAGACTTTTCTAAATGATATCGTATCT
>CAJUFU010000014.1:0-21640 GCA_910585555.1 uncultured Lachnospiraceae bacterium | reverse complement strand
CCGGTGATACGATTGCGGATATTACCTTGGATACGATTACGGTGCAGAACATAGAGGCCGAGGCCTTAAATGACCCGGCACTGGCAGAGCTTTCGTCGATTCATGAAGCCATGCGCCGGGGTGAGATCGGCTTTGGAGAATATACCAGCGGTGAAGATAAGATGTTTGCAGCCTATGCGCCCGTAGGGGATACGGATGGATGGAGCATTGCGGTCACGGCTCCGCAGTTAAATTATCTGGAGTCAACACGCAACGCCATGGTCATTAACGTTGCAGTGATTGTTATTTCTATATTGTTGTCTGTTGTGATTGCGCTGGTATTGGCGAATAATATCAGTGGTCCGATGAAAGCTTGTGTGAATCGGATGAAGCTGCTTGTAGAGGGAGATTTGGACACACCAATGCCGCAGATAAAGAGCAAAGATGAGTCGGGTGTGCTTGCAAGATCAACCGCTTCTTTGGTGGAAGGATTACGTATCGTTATTGGTGATATTGATTTACTGCTCAATGAGATGGCAAATCAGAACCTGAACGTCCATACCGAGCATGAAGAAGTGTATGTTGGCAGTTTCCGCAATATTCTGCTTTCCATGCGTCATATGAAGGTGGAATTGAGCAGGGCTATGACGCAGGTAAACCATTCCTCGCAGGAAGTGGCTATGGCCAGCGATCATCTGTCGGCAAGCGCGCAGTCACTCAGTCAGGGAACAACGCAGCAGGCAAGCTCGGTAGAGGAATTGGCGTCCCGTGTGAGGGAGATTTCCGAGCAGGCTAAAAAGACGGCGGACGGAGCATTGGATGTGCGCAGTAAGACCCATGAGGCTGGCAGAGAGGTTTCTTTGTGTAATCAGAAAATGCAGAATCTGGTGGAGGCGATGGATAAGATTCAGACCAGTTCTGAAGAAATAGAGAAGATACTTAAGACCATCGATGACATTGCATTCCAGACGAACATATTGGCCTTAAATGCAGCTGTAGAAGCGGCAAGGGCCGGCAGCGCAGGAAAGGGATTTGCGGTTGTTGCGGAAGAAGTGCGTAATCTGGCTGGAAAATCAGCAAAGGCGGCGCAAAACACCTCGGAACTCATCGGCAATTCTACAGAGGCGGTACATATGGGGACAGAGATTGCTCAGAATACGGCAGATGTGCTGATGGAAGTCGTAAACAGTATTCAGGCTGTGGTAGATGCAATCGATCAGATTGCTACAGTGTCTAAGGAACAGTCGGAGGAAGTGGGACAGGTTTCCGAGGGAATCAATCAGATTTCCGTGGTGGTACAGAGCAACAGCGCCAACGCACAAGAGAGTGCGGCGGCCAGTGAAGAGCTTTCGGCGGAGGCAGCCTGCTTAAAGCAGCTTGTAGATCAGTTTACTTTGGCCGCAGAGTAGGGTAGAGACTTCTGTAACAAATATAAAGCGATACTGGCAACTTTTATATGCCGGTGTCGCTTTTTGTATACATATTAGGCAAAATGTATTATTTTATGCCTGATTAGAGGATAAGACTATAAAAAAACACAAAATAATGATAAATATGGTTGACTTTAGTTGTAAATATTTGCTATAATGATAAAAATGGATAGGCGTTTGGGTTGTTACTGCACGAAAGCGGGCAAAACCAAATTTTGTAATTCAGCTTGGGAAGGTTGTCTTATAAGATTTGGCTTTTTTTTATGCTTAAGTGAGTGTAGCTGCAAGAGGATTTTAAAATGCGTATTGACAAAATTATCAACAATAATATCGTTTCGGTCAGGGACCATCAGGGTATCGAGATGGTTGCCATGGGAAAAGGGATTGGTTTTGGACGAAGACCCGGTGATGAAGTTGATGATAAGGTAGTTGAGAAAATTTTTATACTGAATAATATGGACAACAAGGAGCATTTCAAGGAACTACTGGCATCGCTGCCTTTGGAACACATCAGACTATCAGCGGATATCATCACTTATGCGAAAGAGAGTCTGGGACTGGTATTAAGCCAGAATGTTTATTTGACGCTGACAGATCATATTGGGTTTATTTTAAATAAATATCATGAGGGCATGGTGTTTAATAATGCGTTGTATGATGAGGTAAAGCTCTTTTATCCCTTGGAGTACTCGGTAGGCAGATATGCTCTTGAATTGATTGAGGATAGAACGGGATGCCGCTTAGAAGAGGATGAAGCGGCGAGTATAGCACTTCATTTGATCAATGGAGAAGCAGGTTCCGCCATGGGCACTACATTCACCATGGTGAAGATGGTTCGCGAGATGATGGAGTGGATTGAGAAGGAGATTTCGATTCCCAGCGGAAGAACTTATCCGAAAGAACGTCTGATTGCTGATTTGAAGCAGCTTTGCAACAGGATGGTTGTAGAGGAGCCGATGCGCGGACGAAAAGATGAAGCGCTCTACGAGTTCGTGAGAGAGCATTATCAGGAGGAGTATCAGATCATCGACGGTATCCGGGAATATATTGAGCGGGAGTATCAATGTCAGATGACGGAGGAAGAGAAAATTCATTTGGTGCTCAATATAAAGAGAATGAGAGACTTATATACCTGTTAATACTATAACTACATAAGGAAGGAGGCAGGAAATGAAGATATTTCAGAATTTATTTTCAAAGGGCGATGCAGCGGTCGGGGCACCGGTAGCAGGCAGCCTGGTCAGTATCAAAGAAGTCAGTGACCCGACCTTTGGGGAGGAGATTATTGGCAAGGGGGTTGCGATCATTCCTACAAGTAATCAGATTTGCGCGCCGATAGACGGCAAGGTGGCCACAGTATTTCCCACAGGTCATGCAGTGGCAGTGGTTGGCAGCGACGGCACCGAAATTCTGATTCATGTGGGACTTGACACAGTAAACTTAAACGGTGAGCATTTTACCATTCATGTGGAGGCAGATCAGGAAGTGAAGAAAGGCGACCTGCTTTTGGAGGCGGATTTAGAGCAGATTAAGGCGGCTGGCTACGATATTATTACGCCGGTGGTGATTTGTAACACGGATGACTTTGCGGAAATACTTCCTGAGTCACCTAAGACCGTTTCACCGGGTGATGATATCATAAAACTGCGTAAATAGGAGGAGATTTTGCGATGGAGCGATATATCGGCAAAAGTGTTTTAAAAGGAGTTGCCGTTGGCAGGGTTTTCTGTTACAAGAAGCAGGATTATCACATTGAGAAGACAGAGATTACGGATATCGACGGTGAGCTTAACCGGGTGAAAGAGGCAATTGAAGCAGCGAAAACGCAGCTGACAGCGCTCTATGACAAAGCCCTTACCAGTGTGGGTGAAGATCATGCCATGATTTTTGATATACATCGGATGATGTTAGAGGATGACGATTATCTGGAAGTCATAGAGCAGGCAGTCAAAGACGGCACCAATGCAGAGTATGCGGTGGAGATGGCGCAGGAGCAGTTTGCGCAGCTGTTTACCTCCATGGACGACGATTATATGAAGGCGCGTGCGGTGGACATTAAGGATATTTCACAGAGAGTGATCAGAATTCTTCTGGGCATACCGGAGGACGGGGTGCCGACAGAGGAACCGGTCATCCTGATTGCGGATGATCTGACACCCAGCGAGACCGTGAAGATGAACAGAAATAAGATTCTTGCCTTTGTGACAGTGCGCGGCTCATCCAATTCTCATACGGCAATTTTGGCCAGAAGTATGAACCTTCCGGCATTAGTCAATACGAAAATGAAACCGTCCGATGACTGGAATGGTAAAGTGGGCGTGGTAGACGGTTTTAACGGAGAGTTTATCTTAGAACCTGAGAAAGACATTCTCGATGAGATGATTCTTCGTAAGAATCAGTGGGTAGCGGATTTAGAGGCTTTAGAAGCGTTGAAGGGCAAGGAGAATGTCACCGGTGACGGCAGACGGGTTGACATATTTGCCAATATCGGCAAAGTAAACGATGTGGAGGCAGTTTTAGAGGCGGACGCCGGCGGCATCGGGTTGTTCAGGAGCGAATTCCTCTATCTTGGAAGGGAAAGCTTCCCCACGGAGGATGAGCAGTTTGCAAGTTACAAGACTGTGCTGGAAAAGATGGGCGGAAAGAAGGTAGTTATCCGTACCCTGGATATCGGAGCAGATAAGAAAGTAGATTATTTTCATCTGGATCCGGAAGAGAATCCGGCACTGGGCTATCGGGCTATCAGAATCTGTCTGGACCGCCCGGAAATTTTTATGACACAGCTTCGGGCAATTTACCGGGCTTCTGCATATGGTAAGGCTTCCATTATGTTTCCGATGATTGTGTCGGTGGAGGAAGTAAAAAGAACTAAGGAGATTGTTGAACAGGTCAAAGGCGAACTCACGGTGGAAGGGTATCCCATGGGAGAGGTGGAGCTGGGTATTATGGTGGAGACACCGGCAGCGGCACTGCTCTCGGATAAACTCGCAAAAGAGGTAGACTTTTTCAGTATCGGAACCAATGACCTGACGCAATATACGCTGGCAGTAGACCGCCAGAATCAGAAACTGGAAAGCACATGCAATACCCATCATCCGGCTGTACTTAAGCTGATCGAGATGACGGTCAAGAACGGCCATAAGGTAGGTATATGGGTAGGCATCTGCGGGGAACTGGCAGCAGATACGGATTTGACAGAAACATTTCTGGATATGGGCGTAGACGAATTGAGTGTATCCCCTTCATCCGTATTGAAAGTGCGTAAGGCAGTAAGAGATATCAAAACAAATTGATAAGGAGGTGAAGATGTGAAAAAGTTTCAATATGTAATCCAGGATCCGGTGGGCCTTCATGCAAGACCGGCGGGGCTTCTGGTGAAACAGGCAGCAGGTTATAAAAGCAAGGTTACCATAACGTGCGGCGGCAAGAGTGCTGATGCCCGGAAACTGATCATGATCATGAGTCTTGGAGTCAAACAGGGAATGGAAGTTACCTGTGAGATCGAAGGTGAAGATGAAGATACAGCGGCAGAGGCATTGCAGAAATTCTTCAAGGAAAATCTGTAAAAGATTTCTGAGTGTGCAGGGGAAAAGAAGTGTAACAGTCAAGTAATGGTTCTGTGCTGGGGCGGAACCAACAAATTCATAAGGGGGTAATATTTTATGATGAAATATTTACAAAAATTAGGTAAATCATTGATGCTTCCCGTGGCGTGTCTGCCGATATGCGGTATCTTGATGGGTATCGGATATGCATTATGTCCGGCAACCATGCAGGGTGGTGATATGAATGGTTTCCTGAATATGCTGGGATTCTTCCTGGTGAAAGCAGGCGGCGCTCTGATTGATAATATGGCACTTTTGTTTGTTATTGGTGTAGGTGTTGGTATGTCAGATGATCATGATGGTACGGCAGGTCTTGCGGCATTTGCATCCTGGTTAATGATGACAAATCTGCTTGCAACAGGCACAGTGACAACTCTGATGCCTTCTATCGCAGAGAATGTTAACAAAACATTGGCATTTGATAAGATTGCGAATCCGTTTATCGGTATTCTTGCCGGTGTTATCGGTGCAACCTGCTATAACAAGTTCAAATCCACAAAATTACCGGATTGGCTTTCCTTCTTCAGCGGCAAACGCTGCGTAGCGATTATTTCCGGCGTGGTATCCATCGTTGTTGCAGCAGTTCTGCTGTTTGTATGGCCGGTAATCTTTGGTGCATTGATTGCAGTTGGTCAGGGCATCGTTGGTATGGGAGCAGTAGGAGCAGGTATCTATGCTTTCTTGAACAGACTGTTAATCCCGACAGGTCTGCATCATGCATTGAATAACGTATTCTGGTTTGACACGATTGGTCTTGGTGACCTCAGTCACTTCTGGGCAGGTGAGACCAGCGCAGATGTTACATGGAGCCTTGGTATGTATATGTCCGGTTTCTTCCCTTGTATGATGTTCGGTATCCCTGGTGCAGCATTGGCTATGATTCATACAGCAAAAGAAGGCAAGAAGAAAGTTGCAATCGGTCTGGTAGCTTCCGCAGCAGTTTGTTCCTTTGTCTGCGGTGTTACAGAGCCTTTTGAATTCGGTTTCATGTTCCTGGCACCCGTATTATATCTGATTTATGCATTGTTATATGGTATCTTCACTGTTATCGTAACATTGATTGGATTCCGTGCAGGTTTCAGTTTCTCAGCAGGCGCAACAGACCTTGTATTCTCGGCAACACTGCCAGCAGCACAGAATACATGGATGATTCTTCCTCTGGGTATTGCAGCATTTGTCGTATTCTACTTTGTATTCCGCTTCGCGATTGTGAAGTTTGACTTAAAGACACCGGGTAGAGAAGATGACGATCTGGAAGCTGAGAAGAAAGCAGTGCTTTCCAACAGCGACTTCACACAGGTGGCAGCAATCGTTCTGGAAGGTCTTGGCGGTAAAGAGAACGTTACATCACTGGATAACTGCATCACAAGACTTCGTTTGGAGATCAAGGATTATACTTTAGTTGACGAGAAGAAGATTAAATCAGCAGGTGTTGCGGGCGTTATGAGACCTAGTAAGACAGCGGTTCAGGTTATCGTAGGAACTAAGGTACAGTTCGTAGCCGATGAGATGAAGAAGATGTTATAATCAGCGTCTTTTCATAGTAGTATTGAAATCCCTAGCATAGCGGAGGCCTTCGGGCCTCCGCTATTATCATGTAAAGAGAATTCTATTGGCTGCGTTTTCGGTATTCTTTCGGGGAGCAGCCTACTTTTTTTAAGAACTGCCTGTTGAAATTCGAGAGATTGCTGTAGCCGCATTGATAGGAAATATCGGAGATTTTGTACTGCGTGGAGGTAAGCGCGTCACAGGCAGCCGAGATTCGAAGCTGTGTGAGGTGTTCCATAGCGCCTACACCTGCGGTTTCTTTAAAGCATTTCATAAAATAGCTTTTGCTTAAGTGCAGGAGTCCGGCAAGCTGTTCTACGGTGAGTTCTTCCCGGAAATTCTGCGCCATGTATTCAAGGGCCGGACGGATTAATTCATGCCGGTTATTTCCTGATTCCCTGTGAAATATGATATTTCCGCTGTCTTCTAACAGCCAGAATAGTTTTAGAAGCTCACTCTTTAGCAGAAGGTCCATCCGGGCGGAGTCTGCGCGGACACAGGCAAAAATCTGGTCTGCTGCTGCTTTTATGCAGTTATAATTTGGGGAGGCCGGCGTGATCTGAACATGTATCTGTGCGGTTCCGCTTACGATGGGCCGGATACATTCTACAGCACTGCGGTCACTGGATGATGAGCTGAGTAGATTAGGATGAAAGACAAGGGCATGATAAAGCAGTTTATGCTTCTTTTGGGGATAGGCGGAGTGCAGCATATTGGGTGGTAAAAGCAATAAATCGCCCTCGGAGGCATTTATTTTTTGGCCGCCGCAGAGGAATTCTCCTTTTCCCTCGGCGATATAGTTCAGTTCAAATTCCGTATGCCAATGCATGGGAACATTCATAAAGGATTCGGGAAGTCGGCACTCGTAATAGCTGTAAGGAATATAAGGAGTACTGTGTTGTCTCTTTTCTTCTGTGTCTTTGGGCGGCATCATAGGTTTCTCCTTTTTAGTATATTCATAATAGTATAGTATCATAATATAGTAGTATTTCAATAGATAGACATCTCTTATAATAGTATTATACCATTATGAAATGATAAGACAACAGAAATGGAGGGCGTTATGAGATTCGAGAATGATCATGGGGCATTGGTATGCCGCCACCAGGGGGAACTGTTAAGGATTGAGGCTTGGGGTGCAGATTCTCTGCGCGTGCGGGCCACGATGGATTATGCTTTTACGGGAAAAGAATGGGCATTGACTGAAAAGGTTAATGAATGTGAGACGAAGATTACGGTAAAAGAGGTTGATCACTGGGTAGGCGACGGCACCATCGATAAACGGGAGCAGGCCACGATTGTAAACGGACGTATCAAGGCGGTCGTAAATTTTGCGGGAGTCATTACTTTCTATAAAGATGAGAAGAAGATTCTGCAGGAATATTTCAGAAACTATGAGGGGACGATCTCGAGAGAGAGCAGATGTTTAAAGCTGGTGAACCGGGAATGGAAAGGGGTGATCGGCGGTAGCGAGTTTTCTCTAAATCTGAAGTTCGAGAGTAACCGGGATGAGAAAATCTTTGGCATGGGACAGTACCAGCAGGCGTGCATGGATTTAAAGGGCTGTGTTTTAGAATTAGCACAGCGTAATTCCCAGATTTCCGTGCCTTTTGCTGTCTCCTCCATGGGTTATGGATTCTTGTGGAACAATCCGGCAGTGGGACGGGTGACTTTTGGTAAGAATTATTATGAATGGGTGGCGCAAGCTGCGCGGGAGATGGATTACTGGATTACCGCAGCGGATACGCCGAAGCAGATTCTGGAAAACTATACGGCTGTGACGGGACGGGCGCAGATGTTCCCGGAGGATTTGATGGGTTTATGGCAGTGTAAACTGCGCTACAGGACCCAGGAGGAAGTCCTGCAGGTGGCCAGGCAGTACCAGAAGGAAGGGATTAAAATCGATCAAATCGTGATAGACTTCTTCCATTGGACATTGCAGGGCGATTGGAAATTCGATGGGAAATATTGGCCCGACCCTAAGGCGATGGTGGATGAGCTGCATCAGATGGGGATTAAGGTCATCGTATCCGTATGGCCGTCGGTAGACCGTAAGAGTGAGAATTTTGAGCCCATGATGGAAAAGGGATTGTTGATCAGGACGGAGCGCGGTGCGGCCCAGACTTATGATTATCAGGGAGATTGTGTGGAAATCGACCCTTTTCATCCTGAGACGCGCAAATATGTGTGGGAAGTCTGCAAGAAGAATTATTATGATTATGGGATTGATGCCTTCTGGCTGGATAATTCCGAGCCGGATTATGGGGTCTATGATTTCGAAAACTACCGCTATTGTGACGGGCCGGCACTTACTGTCAGCAATATGTATCCCCAGATGTACAGCCGGATTTTCTTTGATGAAATGAACCGGGCGGGCAGGGGGACTGTTGTAAATCTGCTGCGCTGTGCCTGGGCGGGTTCTCAGAAGTACGGCAACGTAATCTGGTCTGGCGACGTGCCAAGCACTTTTGAAGCTTTTGCCGATCAGATTCAGTGCGGTCTGAATATGGGATTGGCGGGTATTCCCTGGTGGACCACGGATATCGGCGGATTTATGACAGATGATGTGAACGATGAGGATTTCAGAGAACTTTTAATCCGATGGTATCAGTTCGCCGTTTATTCTCCGGTGCTCCGTATGCACGGCGACAGAGGACCTTATAATATCCAGCCGTTGGATGACAGAGACTGGGGCGGCGGCTATCTGCATACCGGCCAGCCCAACGAACTGTGGAGCTATGGAAAGGATAATTATGCCATTATGCGCAACTATTATGATATCCGTATCGGTATGCATGACTATATTCGCAGATTATATGAAGAAGCACATGTGAACGGTTCGCCGCTTCTTCGGGCCATGTTTTATGAGTTCCCGGAGGATGCAAAATGCTGGGAGATACAAGATCAGTATATGTTTGGCGACAAATATCTGGCGGCGCCCATCTTGCATCTCCATGAATTTGCAAGAGACGTTTATCTGCCGGCGGGATGTTGGAAGTTAACGTCTACGGGAGAGACTTATGAGGGCGGTTGTGTGGTCCGTGTGGATGCGCCGATTACCTATATGCCGGTGTTTGAAAAAGTCTGATCGTAACAGACATGAAATATCTTCTTATCCCTAGACAAATTACTTAAAAAAAGTTATACTGAACATGGATTTCATTCTTGAAAACGGGGATAAGAGAGGTTACATACTATGAATTATAAGTCGGTTCCTTTTGATAAGAGAATCAAGGACAATGTAAAGAATTACGCACTGGATAATCTTTACCATATGGACACGCTGGCGGAGTACTGCAAGGCATTTTGCGCCATGGCTGATGTGGAGATGCTTTTGACAGAGCGGCACGGGGAAAAAGTGATTTCCGTGGGGAATTTTGCCGGTTTTACACCGGACGTGGTGGATGACCCGGGACGGAAAGTCAGAGTGTATGGTCGTACCATTGCGCATCTGTATGTGAAGACGGACAGGGTGCCGTCAGAGAGAGCGGAGATTGTCAGACGTCTGCTGGACAATCTTACGCAGATGCTTTCGCATTGGGGCGAGGAGGCATATTTACATACAGAGTCTTCCATCTATATGGATGAACTGGAGGAACAGGTTGGCGTACAGCATGTGCAGACTGCCAGAGGGGAGAATGAAGATGCCCTCACAGGCGTATATCATAAACTGTACTTTGAGGAGCGCATGAAGGCCATAGACCGTGCGGAAGTGGTGCCGGTAGCAGTCATCAATGCAAATATCAACGACTGGAAGTTTGTAAATGATAATTATGGGGATGAAGAGAGCGACAGGCTGATCAAGACGATTGCCGATATCCTAAAGCAGGAGAAGAAACCGGATTACGAGATTGGACGGGTGGATGGTGATGTCTTTATTGTCCTCATTCCCATGGCAGAGGATGGAGAAGCGGAAGATTACTGTAAGAGAGTGCAGGAGGCATGTCTTTCGTATGAAGATAAGATTCTTGCGCCTTCCGTGGCATGTGGGCTGGTCTATAAGACCAACGTAGAAGAGTTTCTGCAGGATAAGCTGCCCGATGCAGAGTACGAGATGTTCAATAACAAGTTTGAGATTAAGAACGCGCCGGGTTATCGGGAGCGTTTGGAACATGGGCTTAGAAGCTGAGGCAGTCAGACAGCGTATGGATTCTATAAGAATTGGGAAAGCAGTACGGCAAATGTATTGCTTTCTTTTTTTGTTGCGGAAATAAAAGGGCGAAGCCGGGAATACTGATAAAGAAAAAAGGAAAAATAAAGGAATTCTAAAATAAATATTAAATCCCTTTTTCTGGTTAAAAGCAAGATAATAAGAGAAAAATAAAGAAATAGAGAGTAAATGAGAGAAAATAAATAATATACAACGATAAAACAATTTGCAAACCCATGCATATATAGCTAATATATGTTCTAGTGATTAGCACTCAAGAAGATAGAGTGCTAACAAGATGATCAGGCAAAATATTTTTCATATAAGGAGGCAATCATCATGAAGTTAACACCACTTGGCGACAGAGTTGTATTGAAACAGTTAGTAGCAGAGGAGACCACCAAATCCGGAATCGTTCTGCCGGGACAGGGTAAGGAGAAACCGCAGCAGGCGGAAGTTATCGCTGTAGGTCCTGGCGGCGTTGTGGACGGCAAGGAAGTAAAGATGGAAGTGAAAGTCGGCGATCAGGTTATTTTCTCCAAATATTCGGGGACGGAAGTAAAGCTGGATGAGGAAGAATATATCATCGTGAGACAGAATGACATCTTGGCAGTCGTTACCGATTAAGTGTCTGTGCACTTAGCTGAGGTGACAAACGCACTCGGTTCTATCAGTAAGTAATTTATATAGAAAAGCAGGAGGACATGAATCATGGCAAAGGAAATTAAATATGGCGCAGAAGCCAGAGCGGCTTTGGAGTCAGGAGTAAATCAGTTGACTGATACAGTCAGAGTAACCCTTGGACCGAAGGGAAGAAATGTAGTGCTGGACAAATCTTACGGCGCACCGCTTATCACCAATGACGGTGTTACCATTGCAAAAGAGATTGAGCTTGCAGATCCTTTTGAGAACATGGGCGCACAGCTTGTCAAAGAAGTAGCGACCAAGACCAACGATGTGGCAGGTGACGGTACTACAACAGCTACCGTGCTGGCACAGGCTATGGTCAACGCAGGTATGAAGAACTTAGCGGCGGGCGCTAACCCGATTATCTTAAGAAAGGGTATGAGAAAAGCGACAGATGTTGCGGTGGAAGCAATCGCAAAGATGAGCTCCAAGGTAAAGGGTAAGGAGCATATTGCCAGAGTAGCGGCGATCTCTGCAGGGGATGACGAGGTTGGCCAGTTGGTGGCAGATGCTATGGAGAAGGTTTCCGGCGATGGCGTTATTACCATCGAGGAGAGCAAGACCATGCTCACAGAGCTTGATCTGGTAGAAGGTATGCAGTTTGACAGAGGTTATATCTCTGCTTACATGGCAACAGATATGGATAAGATGGAGGCGGTTCTTGACAATCCGTACATCCTGATCACAGATAAGAAGATTTCCAATATCCAGGAGATTTTACCTTTATTGGAGCAGATCGTACAGACAGGTGCGAAACTTCTTATCATCGCAGAGGACGTAGAGGGTGAGGCGCTTACCACCCTGATCGTCAACAAACTGCGCGGTACTTTCAATGTGGTAGCTGTCAAGGCACCTGGCTATGGTGACAGAAGAAAGGCTATGCTTGAGGATATCGCTATCCTGACAGGCGGCGAAGTAATCAGTTCTGAGTTGGGACTGGAATTGAAAGATGCCACATTGGAGCAGCTTGGCCGTGCGAAATCCGTTAAGGTTCAGAAAGAGAATACCGTTATCGTGGACGGCGAGGGAGATAAGGACGCTATCCAGGCAAGAATCGGCCAGATTAAGAAGCAGATTGAAGAGACGACTTCTGATTTTGATAAAGAGAAATTACAGGAGCGTCTTGCGAAACTGGCAGGCGGCGTAGCGGTTATCCGTGTGGGCGCGGCTACGGAGACAGAGATGAAAGAGGCGAAGCTTCGTTTAGAGGATGCACTGGCAGCTACAAGAGCAGCTGTGGAAGAGGGCATCATTGCAGGCGGCGGCTCTGCATATGTACACGCTTCTAAGGAAGTGACAAAGCTTGCGGATTCTCTGGAAGGCGATGAGAAGACAGGTGCGCAGATCGTGCTGAAAGCGCTGGAAGCACCTTTATACCACATCGTTGCCAATGCCGGCTTAGAAGGTTCCGTGATCATCAACAAGGTGAGAGAGTCTGAGGTGGGCGTAGGATTCGATGCACTGAAGGAAGAGTATGTGAATATGGTAGAGGCTGGTATTCTGGATCCTGCCAAAGTGACCAGAAGTGCATTGCAGAACGCAAACAGCGTGGCTTCCACCCTGCTTACCACAGAGTCTGTGGTGGCGAACATCAAAGAGCCTGAACCTCCGATGCCTGCAGGCGGTGCCGGCGGCATGGGAATGATGTAAGTGACGCAGACTCAGCAGTCTGCGTCCCAAGAATTGCGTAGCAATTCTTGATGAAGTAGCGAAGGGTAACTGCTTCAGAGAATACGGTAAAATGAAGCATAGAGCGCGTAAGCGCGGGTTTGCGAGTATAATCACTTAGAGATGAAAGCGGTTGAATACTTTGGAGTATTTGGCCGTTTTCTTATGTCATCAACAATACAAAAGCAGGTTCCTGCCATGCTTCATACGAAATATTTTGACTTGTACGGTAAATAATATTATAATGTTTTAAAATGGCTTATAGAGTGACAAAATAAGGTGTTGGTGACTGTATGAAGACAGAAGAGAAGAAAGATATCATATTTGACGATGGCAGAATAGAATCGATTGAAGAATTTCAGACTCCCGGAACGCTCTATGAGGAGCTTATTATCCGTGTGCGCAAATATCATCCATCGACGGATATCAGCTTGATTCAAAAAGCATACAGAATAGCCTATGACGCCCATAAGGGGCAGGCCCGCAAGTCGGGAGAGCCTTATATCATTCATCCATTGTGTGTGGCAATTATTCTGGCGGACCTAGAACTGGATAAAGAGACCATCGTTGCGGGTCTTTTGCATGATGTGGTGGAAGATACCATCATGACGGACGACGAGATTAAGGAAGAATTTGGCCAGGATGTGGCGCTTTTGGTGGATGGTGTCACCAAGTTGGAGAAGCTTAATTTCCATGGGGAACATGGAAATCAGGATAGGGATGCAGAGAAACTGGAACGACAGGCAGAGAATCTGCGCAAGATGTTTTTGGCCATGGCCAAGGATATCCGGGTTATCTTGATCAAGCTGGCTGACAGGCTCCACAATATGAGGACGTTGCAGCACATGCGGCCGGAGAAACAGCAGGAGATTGCAAGAGAGACATTGGATATCTATTCGCCGATTGCACAGCGGCTTGGCATTTCTAAGATTAAGGTAGAGCTGGACGATTTGTCCTTAAAATATTTAGAACCTGAGGCTTACTATGATTTGGTAGATAAAATTGCAGTGAGAAAGAGTGTGCGGGAACGGTACATCCAGACGATTGTAGACGAGGTCAGCGTACACATCAAAAACGCAGGGATTAAGGCGCAGATTGACGGCCGCATCAAACATTTTTTCAGCATCTATAAGAAAATGAAGAACCAGAACAAGTCCATCGATCAGATCTATGATCTGTTTGCGGTGCGTATCATAGTGGATACGGTGAAGGACTGTTATGCGGCGCTGGGTGTGATTCATGAGATGTATAAACCGATTCCGGGGCGCTTTAAAGATTATATTGCCATGCCCAAATCCAATATGTATCAGTCCCTGCACACCACATTGATCGGCACCAGCGGCCAGCCTTTTGAGATACAGATTCGTACTTATGAAATGCATAAGGCGGCAGAGTACGGTATTGCGGCCCACTGGAAATACAAGGAAGCCTCTGACGGCAGGAAAGTGGAGACCCAGGAGGAGGAGAAACTGGTATGGCTGCGGCAGATTCTTGAGTGGCAGCAGGATTTATCAGATAACAAGGAATTTATGAATCTGCTGAAAGATGATCTGAATCTTTTTGCGGATAACGTGTATTGTTTTACCCCCACAGGAGATGTGAAGAGCCTGCCTGCAGGTTCTACGCCCATAGATTTTGCCTACAGCATTCATAGTGCGGTGGGAAACAAGATGATTGGCGCCAGAGTGAACGGGAAACTGGTAACCATAGACTATGAGATCAGAAACGGCGACCGGGTGGAAATCATGACCTCTCAGAATTCCAAAGGTCCAAGCCGCGACTGGCTCAACGTGGTGAAGAGCACCCAGGCCAAGAATAAGATCAATCAGTGGTTTAAGAATGAACTGAAGGAAGATAATATTGTCAAAGGCCGGGAACTGATCAGCACCTACTGTAAGGCCAAATCCATCAATATGGCGGAGCTTTTGATTCCCAAGTATGAAGAAGCCGTCATGAAAAAGTATGGTTTTCAGAACTGGGATTCGGTTCTGGCGGCGGTAGGACACGGCGGACTCAAAGAAGGCCAGATTGTCAATCGTATGCGGGAGTTGTATGATAACGACCACAAACGGGAGATGACCGACGCCGAAGTGATGGCGGAGATTGAGGAGAATGTACAGACAAATAGGAAACGTCCCGGAAAGAACACCAGCGCCATTGTGGTTAAGGGTGTCCATGATGTGGCGGTCCGTTTTTCCAAATGCTGCAGCCCGGTGCCGGGAGATGAGATTGTGGGGTTTGTCACCAGGGGAAGAGGCATTTCCATCCATCGGACGGACTGCGTGAATCTCATGAGCCTGCCGGAATTAGACAGACACCGGCTCATCGATGCGGAGTGGCAGCAGACGGACGGGCAGGATGGCAATGAGAAATACCTTGCGGAGATTAATATCTATGCCAACAACAGAAACGGGCTTCTGGCAGATGTGTCGAGAGCGCTGACGGAGAAGGGCATTGATATTTTGGCTTTAAATACCAGAGCGAACAAGCAGGGGACTGCCACCATGTCTGTCAGCTTTGAAATCGGAAGCAGAGAAGAACTGCAGCGTATCATCGATAAGATCAGGACCATTGAGAGTGTGATCGATATTGAGAGGACGACTGGTTAACATAATATATGGATAAACAAAGAGGGAGAGAAAATGTCTGATTTGAAAATCGGCAGACTCATGCTGGGTATCTGCCAGACGAACTGTTATTTTGTGTACCGGGAGGGAAGTCATGATGTGATTTTCTTTGACCCGGCGGATAAAGGCGATTACATTTATGAGTCTTTAAAGGAAAAAGGATTTCAGGTGAAAGGCATTCTCCTGACCCATGGACATTTCGATCATATCTGGGGCACCAATAAACTGCGGGAGTTATCCGGCGCGCCCATCTATGCCTATGAGGCGGAGAAAGTACTATGCGAGGATGCGGTGACGAATGTATCCGATCAGGTGGGAAGACCCTATACGGTAATACCGGACGGCTATCTTAAAGACAATGAGGAGATTACCATTGCGGGTATGACTTGTAAGGTGATTGCAACACCGGGCCATACGGTGGGAAGCTGCTGTTATTACTTTGAAGAGGCTGGAATTCTTGTGGCGGGAGACACGCTGTTCCAGGAGTCCGTAGGGCGGACAGATCTGGCCACGGGCAGTATGAGTGCGTTAGTGCGTTCCATCAAAGAGAGACTTTTGGTACTGCCGGATGAGACAAAGGTTTATCCGGGACATGGAGAGACAACCACCATAGGGGAGGAAAAGAAGTATAACCCCTTTATACAGTAGACGGTTTTGGGATGAGGCTGTCGGTAAGATAAATAAAACTGGCGGTTGAGGGGATTTCAATCGCCAGTTTTTATGTAAACTTCTATTGATCAAGCCGAAAGGGAAACGGCGGCCATGGGACTTAATCGAAACCGGGAGTCGTATGGAGGGAAAGTAAGACGTCATGGAAGAGATAACGAAGCGAAGCGGGTTACAGGTACTAAACCGCGATGTGATCAAATACATTGCCATGCTTACCATGCTCCTCAATCATATTGCCCATGTGTTCTTGATCAGGGGAACCTTGCTTCATGAAATTTTTGAGGATGTGGGATACTTTACGGCACCGGTGATGTGTTATTTTCTGGTGGAGGGTTATGCCTACACCAGATCCAAGGTCAGATATGGTCTGCGGCTTTTGGTATTTACGGTGATATCCCAGGTGCCCTTTTACCTGGCCTTGCGCATGTCTGTGGCCGGCCTTCCGTTTACCTTTAATATGTTCTATACGCTATTTTGTTCTTTCCTGCTTCTTGCAGCGCGGGAAAAGATATCCAATCCTTTGTGGCGCGGAGCGGTCTGCGCGTTTCTTGTGTTTGCAACGATCATCGGGGACTGGCAGATTTTTGCGGCGCTTTTGGTGTACCTGCTGGCAGAGAACTGGGGGGACAGGAAGAAAATGATGATGCATTATGGGATGATCGCGCTGATTTATTGTCTGTTCATCACCAGAAATTATATGTGGGATAATTATGGTTTGCCGGCATCGCTGCTGCACGGCCTTTTTGGGTGCCTTGGGATTGTGGCGGCGGGAGTTACGGTTTTGTTTTTCTATAATGGAAAGAGAGCGGCGCACGGAAGGGTATTTTCCAAGTGGTTTTTCTACCTATTCTATCCGGCGCATCTACTGCTCTTGTATCTGCTGGCAGTTGTGTGAGGCAGTTGGCTGCGGTTGCAGAATCTTGTTAGTTAAGAAAGGAATATGACAACATGGCACAGGATGCAGACAGACAACAGAAGATACGGACACTGGCGGCGGAAATCCTCAGACTTTCTCATGACGGGCTGCTGATCAACCTGCGTTTTTTGGATACGGCCCTTGCCAGGCTGAAAGTGGAATGCGCAGAACATACAGGCGCTCATCTTTTTGACGGCGAAAAGCTGTATTATGACCCGGCGCTTCTTTTGAGGCAATACGAGGCGGAGCCCGGATATGCGGCCAGACTGTATTTGCATACACTTTTGCACTGCATATTTTATCATGGCTTTCAGACAGATAAGCTGCAGCCGGCATATTGGGACCTGGCAACGGATATTGCGGTGGAGAACACCATTTTAGAGATTGACATACACCCGGCCAGAATGATGTCGGACGATACCCTGGGGGAGAGGCTTGCACTTTTGCGAAAACAGGCCGGCGGCCTTACGGCGGAGAAGATATACCGGCATTTCCGGATTGAGGAACCCTCTGCAAAGGCTGCCACGGAGTGGCGTAAACTCTGTCATTATGACGAGCATATCTATTGGGACAGGAAAGAAGAACTGGAATTGTCCCAGGCTGAGTGGCGTAAGATCAGCGAGCGGGTGAAGGCGGATATTAAGAGCTTTAGCAAGGACAAGAACAATGCAGAGAGCATGGCAGAGAATCTGGGAGAGGCTACCAGAGAGCGCTATGATTACAGTGATTTTCTGAGACATTTTATGGTGTTAGGCGAGTCTGTACAGGTGAATGACGAGGAGTTTGATTATATCTATTACACATATGGATTTCAGACTTACGGCAACATGCCCCTGGTAGAGCCTTTGGAATACTGCGACACGAATAAGATTAAGGATTTTGTGATTGCCATCGACACCTCCGCTTCCTGCCGGGGAAAGATTGTGCAGGCTTTTTTGCAAAAGACCTATAATATCATGCAGGAGAGCGAGAATTTCTTTGCCAAGATCAATGTCCATATTATCCAGTGTGACAGTGAAATCAAGCAGGATACCAAAATAACACAGAAGGCTGAATTTGATGCTTTTATGCAACAGGGAAAACTGACAGGTTTTGGGTCTACCGATTTCAGGCCGGTGTTTGCTTACGTGGAGGAACTGCAAAAGGCCGGGGAGTTCGAGGATTTGAAAGGTTTGATCTACTTTACGGACGGATATGGCATTTATCCGGAGCGGATGCCGGATTATGAGGTGGCCTTTGTTTTTCTCAATGAGGACGAAAACAGGCCCAAAGTGCCGCCGTGGGCCATACGGCTGGTGCTGGAGGACGAGGAGATTGAGGCTTTTACAATAGAAAGCGGCGCAGATGGACAGGAACTTGCAGGATAAGGCGGCAGATTCCGTCTTTTGATAATTTTGACGAATGGGTTGGGAGAATGCAGTTACATGAACATTAAGGAAGCAAAGAATTATATCAAGGATACCGTTACCTTATATTTGAAAAAGGATGAAGAAGGGGAATACAGGATACCGGTGGTCAGGCAGCGGCCGGTGTTTCTGTTGGGTGCGCCGGGCATCGGCAAGACGGCGATTATGGAACAGATTGCCCAGGAACTTGGGATTGCACTGGTGTCCTATTCCATGACACACCATACCAGACAGTCCGCCCTGGGTCTTCCTTTCATTACCCATAAGGAGTATGAGGGCACCTCTTACGATGTGTCGGAATATACCATGAGTGAGATTATCGCGTCCATCTATGATGTGATGGCGGCGAGCGGTATCAAGGAGGGGATTTTGTTTTTGGATGAGATTAACTGTGTCTCGGAAACCCTTGCTCCGTCTATGTTACAGTTTTTACAGTATAAGGTATTTGGCAGGCACAGCGTGCCGGAGGGCTGGGTGATCGTGACGGCGGGCAATCCGCCGGAGTATAATAAGTCCGTGCGGGAGTTTGACGTGGTGACCTTAGACCGCATGAAAATCCTGGAGGTGGAGGCCGAATATGAGATTTGGCGGGAGTATGCCAAGGAGAGAGGTATTCACACGGCCATTTTAAATTATCTGGATATGAAAAAGGAAGATTTCTATCAGGTGGAGACCACCGTGCGGGGCAAAGCTTATGTCACTGCCAGAGGCTGGGAGGATTTGTCACAGATGCTTCTGCTTTATGAGGAGGAGGGACTGGCGGTGGAAGAGACACTGGTGGGGCAGTATCTGCGAAACGCCCGCGTGGCTAGAGAATTTACGGCCTATTATGATCTATACCAGAAATATCAGAATGATTACCGGGTGGAAGATATTTTGACCGGAAAGGTCAATGAACAGGTGAAAGATAAGGCAAGAAAGGCAGGGTTTGATGAGCGCCTGTCCCTGATGGGGATGCTGATTGACCAGATACAGCAGGAAATCCGGGAGAACATGCAGACTTCCGCGATGCTGCAGGAATTGATGAATCCTTTAAAAGCGCTAAAGGGTAAGGCCCAGGATGGCAGTGCAGACGAAATAAGAGCGATGCTGGGGCAGCAGGTCCGGGCCAGACAGCAGGCCTATGAGTCCCTGCTTGCGGCGGGAGCCCTGTCTCTTAAGGAAAAGAAAAAGAGCCGCAGGATTATCGGCTTCTTACAGGCAGGTGAGAAAATGCTCCTGACAGCAAAGGCGCAGAGCGGCCAGCAGGCCTTTGACCTGATGCGGGAAAAGTTCGACGGGCAGGTGGAACAGTATAAGGAAGAGACGAAGGCGCTGCAGGAGAGACTGCATTATCTGTTTGTCTTCGTGGAAGATACCTTTGGCAGTGGAAATGAAATGCTGGTATTGGTGACAGAGTGTACGGTACAGGCGGACTGCGCCGCGTTTATCAGCGCTTATGGGTGTGAAGATTATGCCAGACATAATGAGGAGATGATGCTGACAGAGAGAGGCGATGTGCTCAGAGAGCAGATACGGGAGCTGTCATTATCTGGGACGCCGGAGAACTAAGTTTTATGAAACAGATTTCTCCAGTGTCAGGAGGATGCCCCAAAGGCGGTATTCTCTGTGCTGTTTTGGGAGGAGTTGATGTCCTATGAATAGGAATTATGAGACAGAACAGGGCAGTCTGTCCTATGAGATTGCAGGAGGTACGGTGGCGGTTACCGGCTACAGCGGACGAGATACAGAGTTGGAGATTCCCGATGAGATGGAGGGCTGTCCGGTGGTATGGATGGGGAAGAAAGCCTTTTTAAGCAATAAGATGCTTCGAAAGATCATTCTGCCAAAGAACCTTGTCGGCATCGGCGACTGGGCCTTTGCCTATTGCGGAAAGCTTGAGAGTGTAGCGCTGCCTTACCGTCAGGTGGAGATGGGGCAGGGCGTCTTTAAGGAATGCGGACGGCTTGTACGGATTGAAAATAGAAACGACGGTGAGGGAAGCAGGGATTTGCCCTGGCTGTTGGCGGCGGCAGTAAACCACCTGGATGCTTTTTATCTCTTTGATTTGGAAAATGTGGGAACACAGAGCTGGCTTGCCAGATGGGATGCGCGGGCGAAGACGCTGATGAGTTTAGAGGACAGTGACGGTTTTTCGAAGATGCTTCTGTGCGGCGAGGAGGATTACGGCAGCAGGGAGAATGATCTGGGATATTATATGGAACAGAAAAGACGCGGCAAGGTGCGGCTTGCCATGCTTCGGCTGATGCATGATTATGGACTGGGCGAGGCGTTTGCAAGAAGTCTGAAGGAGTATCTTCTTTCCCACATTAAGGGATGTGAGACGGAAGAGACCTGGCGGGTGGTGCTTGAGGAGCATGGGGATGACAAGTCTTATTATGAATTTTTGACCGAACTTGGCGGTGTTACGGAGGAGAATTTTACAGACCTGATGGAGGATATGGGGCAGCAGCATACGGAGATGAAAGCCTATCTGATGCGCTATCATGACAGCCTGCGGGGAGAAAAAGATGCCTTTTCACAGTTTTGTCTGTAAATATATTTTGGGACTTGCATATTATCAGATTCTATGGTAAGATGGCATTTGTATGAGATTAGGAGGTGTAGAGATGGGAGCACTTAGAATCGTATTGACGATCGTATATATTCTTATATGTGTGGCACTTGTTGTCCTGGTATTGATGCAGGAGGGCAAGACGGCCGGCCTTGGCGCAGTGAGCGGTGCAGCAGAAACATATTGGGGCAAGAATAAGGGACGTTCCATGGAAGGAAAGCTAGTCAAGATCACCACAGGTCTTGCGATTGGTTTCATGGTATTGGCGGTCATCTTGAATTTGACCTTGTTTTAGACGGACAAAAGCACTCTTACCAGAAGGGTGCTTTTTTAGTTAGGCGGTGATTAGTGTGAAAAATCAGCTTGATAGCTGATTTTATCACACGCAAATTTGTGCAGGA
>CAJUFU010000013.1:36450-59472 GCA_910585555.1 uncultured Lachnospiraceae bacterium | reverse complement strand
TGCCAAAACTGCTTTTTCGTTTACCCCATCATCGATTCTAACCTAAAGAATTTGTCTAACAGATGGATCATGAATTTTATTAAATTTAATATGTAATTGAGATGCAGCCGACTGGGGTAATTCCTAGTCGGCTTCTTTCTATATTAAGGGGTGTTCAAATAAGGGGTTCATCGTTAATTTGTATCAATATCACAGTCCTACGGAAGGGTTACGGCCAGAAGGATATAGAAGCCGCCTTATCCGGTTCCGATAGGAATGCAGAACAGCCCCGCCAAAGGGTCAATCTGATTATCGACATTCAATCCAGGCTTCAAGGGAAAGGGCCGGGCTATGAACGATGGGCGAAGGTTTTCAATCTGAAACAAATGGCCACCGCCCTGGCCTATTTGCAGGAAAACAGCCTGATGGAATATGAGCAGTTGGAAAAAAGCATCGGAAACTGTGGAGCGCTTCCACATTCTGTACGGCCAGATTAAGAACACCGAGGTCGGCCTCCGCTGACTTCAAGCGGATTCTGGGCGGAGCAAAACTTCCCAAGATGGACGAACTGAAAGAGGAAGGCCGTAAGCTGGCAGAGAAGAAAAAGAAGCTCTATGCCGAGTATTCCTTAATTTATCTGTGTACTAATCAAGAAAATCTGAGGGTTTACATTTCAAAGCGTCTGCTATATTCTTAAGCTGAAACCAGTGTTATATCCACATAAATAATTCTTATATGTGGCTAAACTAACGCCTGCTTTTTCAGCCAGATATTTTTGCGTATAAACAGGGTATTTTTTCTTGAATGCTTTTCGTCTTTTCTCAATCTTCTCCATGACACTTTGCATGAAAGTGTCATTTGTGAGGTCGTTATGTTCTTTTTCTCTAAAGTAATTTTTTTTAAAATCTTCCTCCAATTCTGTTCGGGTTAAATTTCCAGAACCATTCATATTCAATATGAAGAAAAAAGAAAGAACCGCCTGCCATTGCTGTAGACGGTTCTCTGTGATTTATCTTGTTTCTATGTATGGATTCTTTTACTGCTGTACGGGAACTGTGGACAATGCCAGTGCACCGTTTATCTTGATGCCGCTCACGCCAAGGGTGGTGGACAGATAGGTTACGTCACCCTTGCTCACTTTTACCGTGTAGCCGGTAGCGTCAATACCGTCTGCAAGTGTGATGTTCAGATACCAGAGGTTATCTTCGCCCTGCTCTACAGCTACGGTCTTGTATGCCACGGTGTTGCCGTCAGCGTCTGCTACTGCAATGACCGCTATGGTATTGCCGCAGTGCATCACCTGATAGGATGTGTGTGCGGCATTCTCAACGATGCGGAAGGTCTGTCCGTCCCCGGAATTCGTTGTAAAGCTGTGGGGAACACTTACGGGTGCGGGAGCCGCAGAACCATTATCAGAAGAGCCGCCGCTATAGCCGGAACCGCTGTTGGAAGAACCGCTGTCATGAGAGCCGCTGTTGGAACTGCTTTCGTGGGAACTGGAACTGTCACTGGAAGAACTGGAGCCGCTGTCAGAGGAACTGGAACTGCTATCAGACCAATTTTCCCAGACACTCACTTCATCATCACCATCATAATGTTCCTGTGCGTCAGCATTGAATCCCAGTGCATGTGTCGTGATGGATGTTGCAGGGGAAGTGACGAAAAGCCCCAGTGCAAAAGCTGATGCCAAAATCTTGTAAGTGTTTTTCTTCATAATCATGTACCTCCGTGTTTTGTGTTTTCTTTTTCTTTGGTTTTCTAAGCAGGAAATCCCGAACAGTTCAGCAGAGGGGCATATTTTTAAGCCCCTCTGTGAATCTGCCGAGATAAACAATAAGAAAGCGGCGCAGGATTTTTCTTTCCTACACCGCTAAAAATACAACACCATAAACCCAAGTACGCGCTAGTTTTCCCTTGAAATCGTAGGGGAAATTCGCTATACTTGACTTGGCGCATAAAAATATGCTGTGTGGGAGGTTAGGTCTCCTGCATAGGGGTGTAGAGGACGGCAATCCTCTACATCCTGCCTTTTACTATTTATCTCGTTTTTCATTATACTGCTACCGCATCAAAATATCAAGAAGAACTATTTTTCAAAAAGAACGAAAACGTAATCAAGAGGGGATGCCGTTGATGATATCCGCGTTAAAAAGCAGGATTAAAATTCTCCAAATACATCTTTAAAAATATCATCACCATATTTGTCATATAACTTTGCCGCTATATCATAACAATCATTATCATTTCTTTGTGAGATGACTATGATATTCATTATCATCTTGTCAACAACTAAAGTATAGACAACCCTTATTTCAATCTCCTTGTATTTTATTTTGAAAAATCCAGTTAAATCATTACCATTTTTGTTCCCTAATGGCTTTCCATAACCGTTTGGACTTGGTAATGGCGCTTTTGACACTTTTATGATACCGGCTAATACCTGCTTACGCATACTTCCATCAATTTTGCTGTAGTCTTTTTTAGCCTCATCTGTTATCCGTATGTTCCACCCCATTATTCAAATTCCACACTTTCCGATACTTCTTCCAATTCTTCCATCGAAAAACCTTGTTCTTGTACAAAAGATTCAAAAGAAGATGTATTATCATTTGCTCTATTTTCGGCAAGTTTTAGCAACCTGATATTCTCAATCTTTTCCAGTAACTCTTCTAATCTGGCAAGCTTTTTTTGTGTATTCCTATATTCTTTTACAGATAATAATACAGCCGTTGGCTGATTATTTTTCAGCACAATATATTCATGATCATTCTCCGCCACATCACTAAAGATTTTACCTGCCTTGCCTTGACTAAAATCTGATATTGGGACAAGCCTCTCTGTTAACTCTAATAACGTTGTTTTCATGATTTCATCCTCCTGTTTCTCATTATATTCCATACATTTATGATACACAATAGTTTGATTAAAATTTACATCAATATTTACGTTATTATTTTACTCATTTTCTTGTATTTCTATATATTGTAAATTATGTGCCTGTTGCGTTCCCTCTTTTTCCATTCTGCTTTGGCCTGCACCCGCTATGTCAAGGGTTGCCCTGCGGCGTATCGCTTCGCTTGCCCCTTGACAAGCTTGTCTATCGCAGAATCTTGTTTGCTGTTTGGCGTAGAAACCGGTATAAACAAGAAAGGCCATATTGACAGTGTTGCTTTACTCATGTTAAGATACTTTGACGTTGAACGAATTGTTCGGTACGATTTCGGTACGGTGAGGGGATGAAGCGTTGAAATCCTCCTTTTTATCAGTGTTTTGGGGATTAGCAGGGTTTTCGATTCCCCTCGCATGCTCTCGCAATCATAGTTGTAAAGTATAAAAGTACTTTACAGCTATTTTTTAGTTTGCTTGCCATGGGCAATGAGCAGGCATCGAAAGGAGGCAGGTTTTGGAAATGATATGGATTGCGCTGGTCTTATTGTATGGCACTTTAAAAGGTGTTCGAGAGATTGTAAAAAAGAAGGCATTGGAGAAAAACTCTACCATAGAGGTATTGTTTATGTACACTTTGTTGTCTTTCCTGATAGTTTTGCCGGATGCAAGACATGCAATGGGATTGGAGCTGCACTTCTATTTTTACATAGCCCTGAAATCTTTTGTGATATTTCTGGCATGGATGTTTAGTTTTAAAGCCATCAAGAAGATGCCGATCAGCCTTTACGGGGTGTTGGACCTTTCCAGGGTGCTTTTTGCTACCCTTCTTGGAGTGGTGGTGATGCAGGAGATTCTGGGACCTTATCAGGTAATTGGACTTGTGCTTGTATCGGCGGGGCTTCTTCTTTTAAAATATCATCCCCGGAACAGACAGGGCCTTGCAGTGCCGGAAGGAGCGGCCGTGGAGGCCAGATATGTGGTGATGGCTTTTGCCTCCTGTATGCTAAATGCGGTATCGGGGCTTTTGGATAAGATTCTGATGCGGGATATTAACAGTTCTCAGTTACAATTCTGGTATTTGCTTTTTCTGACGTTGTTTTATCTGTTATTTATATTGCTAGGCAGAGTGCCGGTAAACTGGGGCAGCGCCGTGCGCAATCAATGGGTATGGCTTTTAAGTCTGCTCATTGTTATAGCGGACAGGGCGTTATTTGTGGCCAATGGCATGGAGGGCAGCCGGATTACCGTGATGACTTTGTTAAAGCAGGCAGGATGCGTGGTGACGATTCTGGCGGGCAGATTTCTTTTTCATGAAAAGAATACGACCCATAAGCTAATCTGCGCGGCGGTCATTATTGCCGGTATTGTAGCCGCTGTGCTGTAAAAGGAGCAATGCGGGCTGACGAAGCATGGCTTTTTGTTTCGTTGTCATTTCTGGCTGACGTGTAAAGAGTAACTTACGAATGAAAAGCCGAGAACATGGATGCAGTCAGGTTGGATAAAAAATCTTGTCCTATGATGAAAGGGTATGCTATACTGTATAAAGGTCATTTTAGGGGTGGTATGATAGATAGAATCTGTCGTTTTGAGGGCATATACGAAAAGTATAAATGCAGGAGGAAGGCAGAATGGACAAAGAAAGAGTGTTTAGTGAAGGAAAGGCGATGAATAAGGTAGCCCTGGCCTGTCATACAGTGTTAGCGGTTGTTCTTGCATTATCTTATTTTCTTGAGGTGTTAAAGGGAGACAGAACGCTGGGATATTACCTGTTGTTTCTACTTTTGGCAGCAGGACCTGTGATGGTTGAAATTGTAATGTATTTCAGAGCTCCGGATGATGTAAGTTTAAAATATGCCATCGGCATTACTTATACGATATTCTATATTTTTGTGGTATTTACTACCGTTAATATGATTGCATTTACCTTTATTATTCCGATTTATATGGTGCTGATTCTGTATTCGGATTTCAGATTATGTTTGAGTGTATCTGGGGTGGGATTTCTGGTCAATGTGCTTTTCTTAGCCTGGCAGGGAATTTTGGGGCATATCGATGCAGCGGATGCAGCCACCTATGAGATAAGGCTTTTTCTTCTTTTGCTGATTGGCATTTTTATCTGTCTGTCTACCAGGACGTTGAGCCGGATTAACCAGAAGAAGCTTGGAGAATTAAATAAGGAAAAGGATAGGGTGTCCAATCTGCTTGACAGGGTGATGCAGGTATCCGGTAAGATGTCAGGCGGTATCGTTGAAGTGGCAAAACAGATGAAGGAACTTGGCGCTGCGGTATCCGAGACCAGAAATGCCATGCAGGAGGTTTCCGCCGGGACCAATGAGACGGCGGACTCTGTACAGAATCAGCTGGGTAAGACGGAAGAGATTCAGCATCATATCGGGCAGATGAATGATGTGATGGATACGATTTCTAACAGTTTGGAGGAGGCCAGGGGAAATGTAGTCCTTGGCAAGGACGATATAGATTCTTTGATGAAACAGATGACAGCTTCTGAGAAGGCAGGCAGGGAAGTGGTGGAAGATATGAAAGCGCTGGAAGCGTATACCTCCAACATGCAGTCTATCATCGATCTGATCACCAATGTGGCCAGTCAGACCAGTCTGCTTTCCTTAAATGCAAGCATTGAGGCGGCGCGGGCGGGGGAAGCCGGCAGAGGGTTTGCCGTGGTGGCATCGGAGATTTCCAGCCTTGCAAATCAGACGCAGAGCGCAACGGTTAACATTGCGGATGTGATTCACAGTGTTTCAGAGAAACTGGGTATTGCCATGAAGGCGGTGGAACAACTGTTGACAAGTAACAAAAAGCAGAGTGAGTCTGCTACGGCGGCGGCTGACCGTTTTGAAAAGATTACGGACAGTACCAACCAGGTGTACGAGCAAAACAGACGCTTAGATCAGGCCATGGAGCGGATGGCAGCAGCCAACAGCGTTATCGTGGAGAGTATACAGACGATTTCGGCGATTATGGAAGAAGTATCCGCACATGCACAGGAAACTTTTTCGGTCAGTGAAAGAAATACAAAGATTGTGGGCGAAGTGGAGCGGCTGGTGGAAGATTTAAGCGAACAGGCGAAACTTTTGAACCGGAGTCAGGGTTTGTAGGTTAAATTTAAGAATGAATGGAGGGGCAGTTATGGGAATTATGACGAGGTTTAAGGACATTATGGCAGCGAATGTGAATTCGCTCCTTGACAGGGCGGAAGATCCGGAGAAGATGATCGATCAGTATCTGCGGAATTTGGAATCTGATTTTGCCAAGGTGAAGGCAGAGACGGCTTCCATTATGGCGGAAGAAAAATCTGCGAAGAGAAAGCTTGACGAGTGTCAGGGTGAGATTACCAAGATGGGTGAGTATGCGAAAAAGGCAGTGGCGGCAGGGAATGACAATGATGCGCGCCGGTTCTTAGAAAAGAAAGGTGAACTGACCCAAAAGCAGGAGGTTCTTGCGAAGAATTATGAGCTCGCACAGGCCAATTCCGCGAAAATGAAACAGATGCATGACAAACTGGAAGAAGATATCCGGGCCATGAAGAGTAAGCGGGATATGTTGAAGGCCAAGGTAAAAGTGGCACAGACCCAGCAGAAAATCAATGAGATGGGTTCTGGTATGGAGAACGCAGGCAACCATGCGGCAGCTTTTGACAGAATGGAAGAAAAGGTTAATCGGATGTTGGATGAGGCGGAAGCGGCAGGGGAACTGAATCGTTCCGGTGCAGATGGAGATCTTGACGATCTGGCGGCCAAGTATGACAGTACGGGTACAACGTCGGCAGTGGATGACGAGCTTGCGGCACTTAAGGCAGAAATGGGCCTGTAAGGCTGACAGATATAGAAGGAGATTACTATGGGATTTTTTAAGAATCAGTTTTCCAGTGTGATAGAGTGGAATGAGACCAGAGAGGGTGTTCTATTCTTCAAATTTCAGAGCCAGGAGATTAAGAAGGGGTCCCGCCTGATCATTCGTCCGGGGCAGGATGCGATTTTTCTGTACAACGGACGAGTGGAAGGTATCTTTGAAGAGGACGGCGATTATGATATCGAGTCGGATATCATTCCCTTCCTGACCACGCTTAAGAGTTTTAAGTTTGGGTTTAACACACCCCTTCGGGCGGAAGTGCTCTTTATCAATACCAAGGAACTGTTGGTCAAATGGGGTACGAAGAACGCCATCAATCTGCAGGCACCGGGGCTTCCGGGCGGTATGCCGATCAGGGCATTCGGCACTTTTAACTGTAAGATTGTGGAACACGATGTGGTGATTGAGAAGTTGGCAGGTATCCGCCAGACTTACACAGTGGAGGATGTGAAGGAGCGTATCATCGCGAGTCTTGACCAGCTGCTGATGGGATGGATCAGCAGGGAAGGCCGGGATATGTTCAATCTCCAGGCGGATGCCAGGAGCATTGCAAAGGGGATTGAGAGTGACCTTGATATGGATATGCGTAAACTCGGCATCGGTATCACGGACTTTGTGATTGAGAGCTTTTCTTATCCGGAAGAAATCAAGAAGATGCAGGAGAAAGCGGCCGCCCAGTCTATGGTGGGCGATATGGGCAGGTATACCCAGATGGCGGCGGCAGATGCCATGAGCAAAGGCGGCGGCAACAGTCATATGGCGGCGGATATGGTGAGTCTGCAAATGGGTATGGCCATGGGACAGCAGATGGTCAACCAGATGCATCAAAACGGTAATGCATATGCAGCACAGCCACAGCAGGCAGGGGCGGCAGCAGGACCGGGACCGAAGTTTTGTCCGAATTGCGGTACACCCACGACGGGCTCCAAGTTCTGCGGAAACTGCGGCAATCAATTATTCTGATGGCTGTGCAGATATGCCATACATATTCGGGAAGACAAGCGGAATAGAAGATTTGGAAGAGTGCAGATATGGTCTGCTTTGAGGATAGGAAATCATGAGTATATACGATACACTGAATGAGAGACAGAAGCAGGCGGTCATGCAGACACAGGGACCGGTTCTGGTTTTAGCGGGCGCCGGTTCCGGCAAGACAAGAGTGCTGACACACAGGGTGGCATACCTGATTGACAGGGAGGGTGTGGCGCCCTATCATATTCTGGCCATTACCTTTACGAATAAGGCCGCAGGAGAAATGCGGGAGAGGGTTGATAAGATTGTGGGGTTTGGAGCAGAGCAGATCTGGGTCTCGACCTTTCACTCCACCTGTGTCAGGATTCTGCGCAGATATATTGACAGACTGGGATATGATAATCATTTCACGATTTATGATACGGACGATCAGAAGGGCATTATGAAAGAGGTCTGCAAGAAGCTGCAGATTGATACGAAGATGTTGAAAGAGCGCACGATTTTAAGCGCCATTTCTTCTGCCAAGGATGAGCTGATTGATCCTGTGCAGTATGAGATGCAAAATGGCTATGATTACAATGGTGCAAAGATTGCCAAGGCTTACCGGGCTTATCAGGAGACTTTGAAAAAGAATAATGCCCTGGATTTTGACGATCTGATCATGAAGACCGTGGAACTTTTTAAGGCGGATGCACAGGTGCTGGAAAGCTACCAGCAGCGTTTCCGTTATATTATGGTGGATGAATATCAGGATACCAACACGGCCCAGTTTGCGTTGATCAGGCTCTTGGCGGATAAGTACAGGAATCTGTGCGTGGTGGGTGATGATGACCAGTCCATTTATAAATTCCGGGGAGCGAATATCCGTAACATTTTGGATTTTGAGAAGATATACCCGGAGGCTTGTGTCATCAAACTGGAACAAAACTACCGTTCTACGCAGGTCGTCCTGGATGCGGCCAATGCGGTTATCCGTAATAATACGGGGCGTAAGGAAAAGGCGCTGTGGACAGAGAAGACCGAGGGGAACCGGATTCATTTCCGCCAGTTTGACACGGCCTATGAGGAAGCGGAGTACATAGCCAGTGATGTGGCAAAGAAGTCAAAACGGGGGGAGGCATCTTTCGGGGACTGCGCTGTCCTTTACCGTACCAACGCCCAGGCCCGCCTCTTGGAGGAGCGCTTTATCATGGAGGGAATCCCCTATGACGTGATTGGCGGAACGAATTTCTATGCCAGACGGGAGATCAAAGATATCTTGGCGTATTTGAAGACAATCGATAATGGACAGGATGATGTGGCGGTGAAGCGAATCATCAATATTCCCAGAAGAGGCATCGGTGCCACCACCATTGTGCGGGTGCAGGAATATGCCGACGAGAGGAATATCAGCTTCTATGACGCTTTGCGGGAGGCGGACCAGATCATGACCATCGGCAGAAGCGCCTCCAAATTAAAACCCTTTGTGACCATGATACAGAGTTTCAGGAGCAAGCTGGAATTTTTCACCTTAGAAGAGCTGGTGAAAGATATTTTGGAGACCACAGGCTATCGAAAAGAATTGGAAGAGTCCGAGGAAGAAGATGCGGCAGACCGCATTGAAAATATCGAGGAATTGATCAACAAAGTGATATCCTACGAGGAGACACATGACGAGCCGGTTCTGAGCGAATTTCTGGAAGAAGTGGCATTGGTGGCGGATGTGGACCGGGTGGAAGAAGAAAGCGACAGAGTGCTTCTGATGACCCTGCACAGTGCAAAGGGTCTGGAATTTCCCCACATTTATCTGGCAGGCATGGAGGACGGCATCTTTCCAAGCTATATGACAATTACGTCTGATGATCCTATGGAGATTGAGGAGGAAAGACGCCTTGCCTATGTAGGGATTACCAGGGCCAAGGATGATTTAACCCTGACCTGTGCCAGACAGCGGATGATCAGGGGGGAGACCCAGTATAACCTGGTGAGCCGTTTTGTGAAAGAGATACCGCCCCTTCTTTTGGATAATACGCTGCCTGCGCCCAAACGGAAAGAGTATGAGACCTACGAGGAAGATTCGGAAGAAACAAACCGCTTCCGGGCGAAGCCATTTAGCGGTGGTACAGAGCGTCCGATGTTTGAAATGCCAGCAGAAATGGAACCTCCCAAACTGGAGAGACCGAGTGCGCCGGTGACAACCAAGGCATTTGCGGCAAAACCTAAGGCCGTTGTGCGGCCCAAACGGACAGCACTGGAAAATCAGCCCTACATTACCAAGATTAATCAAGGCGTGGGGGCGGTTTCTCTGGAACCGGCAACAGGAAATAAGAGGCTTGGCTATGAGGTGGGTGACAGAGTCCGTCATATGCGTTATGGAGAGGGCACGGTCATGCGGATTGAGCCCGGCCCCAGGGACAGCCAGGTGACAGTAATCTTTGATGAGATGGGGCAGAAAATCATGTACGCCGGTTTTGCAAAATTGCAGAAAGTTTAGGCAGTGTCTGCATAAAGTCTGTTCAAAGTCCTTAATTGACTGATAAGATAAGGAAGTTTGGAAATATTTTTAAATTTTTCATAAAAAATTTATTGGGAACATATAGTAAAAAGCAAGAAGAAGTGGTATATTAAATGCATAAAGGTCTGAGAATCTGATAATGAAATGACAGGAAAGAGAGGGTATATCATGAGAAAAGCAGAGGTTTTGAATAAATTGGACGAAATTCTGGACAATGCGCGTGTGAATGAACTTCTGGGCAGGAAGAAAGAAGAGGAGAAGAAGTGTAATAAACTTCTGTGGGTATTTGCCGTGATTGGTGTAATCGTTGCAGTTGCCGGCATTGCATATGCAGTCTACCGTTATCTGACGCCTGATTATCTGGAAGATTTTGAGGACGATTTTGATGATGACTTTGACGATGATTTCTTTGAGGACGAGGAAGAATCGGGAGAATAAATCCAGTCGCTTTGTAACGGGTGGGGGATGTGTTGCATCTCCCGCCTTTTTAGGTTGTTTATGAAAAAGCGAAAGAAATGGGGATAAGTATGAAAAAAGGACAAGTAGTGGAAGGCGTAGTGACCAGGGTTGATTTTCCGAATAAGGGAATTGTGGACTGCGAAGAGGGGATTTGTGTTGTTAAAAATGTGATACCGGGGCAAAAAGTACGGGCGGTTATCAATAAGGCAAGAAAAGGAAAGGCGGAAGGACGGCTTTTGGAAGTGCTGGAATCTTCGCCGATTGAGCAGGAAAGCCCCTGTTCCCATTTCGGACAATGCGGCAGTTGTATCTATCTGTCCTTGCCCTATGAGGAGACTCTGCGGATAAAAAAGGAGCAGGTAAAACGCCTGCTGGCGCCTGTGCTTTCCAGACAGGAAGAGGAGTGGAAGTTCGAAGGCATTAAGGCGAACCCGGCGGTTTTTGGGTATCGAAATAAGATGGAATTTACCTTTGGAGATGAGAGAAAAGACGGCCCTCTGGCGCTTGGTATGCATAGGCGTGGAAGTTTCTATGATATCGTGTCGGCGACGGACTGCCAGATCGTGGATGAGGATTACCGTCAGATTTTGACCTGTACATTGCAATTTTTTCAGGAAAAGAAAGAGGAGGGGCTTCCGCTTTCTTTTTATCACAGACTGCGGCATGAAGGCTATTTAAGACACCTTTTGGTGCGCAAAGCTTCACGGACGGGGGAGATTCTTCTGGCACTTGTGACTACCACCCAGACGGCTGGACTTTTGGAAGAAGAAATACTCAGCGCCTGGCAGGAGCGCCTGCGGCAGCTTCCTTTACAGGGAGAAATCGTGGGCATTATGCATGTGAAGAATGATGCGCAGGCGGACGTGGTGCGAAGTGACGAGACGGTTACTTTGTATGGACGGGATTATTTCTTTGAGGAGCTGCTGGGGCTTCAGTTCAGGATTTCTCTGTTTTCCTTTTTTCAGACCAATAGTTTGAGCGCGGAGCTTTTGTATCGCACGGCGAGAGAGTACATATTAGGGGCTGTGGGGGAGCAGGAAGGGCAGATCATTTACGATCTTTACAGCGGGACCGGCACCATAGCCCAGATGCTGTCTCCTGTGGCCAAGAAAGTAATCGGTGTAGAGATTGTGGAGGAGGCTGTTGTGGCGGCAAGAGAAAATGCCTCTTTAAATGGTTTACATAATTGTGAATTTATTGCGGGAGATGTATTGAAAGTACTGGATACGATAACGGAGCGTCCGGATATGATTGTCTTAGATCCGCCCAGGGATGGCGTGCATCCGAAAGCATTGCAGAAGATTATCGGGTATGGAGTGGAGAATATTTTGTATATTTCCTGTAAGCCTACCAGTCTGGTCCGGGATTTGGAAGTATTTTTGGATAGAGGATATGCGGTGAGACGGTGGGCGGCGGTGGACCAGTTTTCTTGGACTGGGCATGTTGAGACGGTTGTTTCATTATCCCTCAAAAATAATGCGTGACTTTTGTCATGACTATGATGCCCACAAACGGTATAAAAATGTTATCGACAGCTTCGTTTCGGGACGGCTAAAAGAGGCTTTCGGTTGATAGTACCTCTAAAAGAAGTTTCAGACAATACCTAAAAATAGATGATTGAAATTATTGTTCGGCTATCATATGAAAAGAAAAATACGGGAAAACAAAAACAACAGAAATGAGGGTTAACATGCAAAAGATAGATAAAACAGATACCATAGAAACTATCTTAACGAAGGGGCGTTTCGAGGTTGACTATTATCAGCGTGAATATCGCTGGGGACGCAAGCAGGTTGAAGAAATGATTATGGACTTGTGTGATGCCTTTCAAAAAGATTATGATCCGAGTAACCATACCTCACCCCAGGCGGTAGAAAAGTATGGATATTATTATATGGGAAGCATCATTTGTACCAGTGATGCGCCGAGACAAATTGTTGACGGTCAGCAGAGATTAACATCATTGACATTGCTTCTTATATATTTGAGCAGGCTGCAGGCGGAACTTGGGACAAAACCGCAGGTTAATATTGCAGATATGATCTGCAAGGATAATTATGGTACAAATTCTTTCAATCTGGATGTGCCGGAGCGTAAAGACTGTATGCAGGCACTGCTTGACGGAAATAAAGCCTATACATCTGAAAGTGAAAGCTGTCAAAACTTAATGGCACGCTATGAGGATATTGAGGATATTTTCCCGGATGAGCTTAAAGGTCCGGCACTGCCTTTTTTTATTTATTGGCTTAAGGGTAAGGTCATTCTTTTGGAGATCGATACACCCTCAGAGGATGCTGCGCACACTATATTCCTGACAATGAATGATCGGGGGCTCAGTCTTAACAGTGCTGAGATGCTTAAGGCTTTCATCATCCAACAAGTCGATGAAGCTGACAGAAGCGAAGTAAATAAGATCTGGCAGAAGAATATAAATCGGATAAAGAGCGCATTTGATAATGCGGCCAGCGGAAGCGTAAAAGCGGAAGACGTGGACTTTATTTCCGCCTGGATGCGCGCCAAATATGCAAAAACGATTCGTGAAACAAAGAAAGGTGCAGAAGATCAAGATTTTGAACTTTTGGGAGAGAAGTTTCATACCTGGGTGCGTCAGAATGCCAGAACGGAAATGGGACTTACGCAGCCGAAACAATACAAGGAGTTGATCACCATTGAGATGGAACAGATGACCTCCTTGTACCTTCGCATCAAGGATTATGCGGAGCATATGACGAAAGGGTATGAGGCTGTTTTCTACAATGCGCATAGAAATATTACTTACCAGAATTATCTTATTATGGCGGCAGTCCGGGTAGATGATACACCTGAGATCGTAGACAGGAAGATTAAATTGGTGGCTGCTTTTATTGATATTTTTGCTGCAACACGTATTTTTAATTATAAGAAAATTAACTGGAATACCAATAAGGCACTCTTATTTAGGACAATGTGTCAGATTCGTAATGGGGACATGAAAGCGATTGGCATTCGTTTGACTGCAGTTTTGCAGCGAATGCATGAAAAACTGGATGCCATAAAGGACTTTGAACTGAATCAATTTACCAAAAAATATATGCTTCATATATTGGCGCGCCTGACAGATTATGTGGATACCAGGATGGGACATGCTGCTGCGTTTGCTGCTTATATAGACAGAAATGCAAAGAGTTCTTATGACATCGAGCATATTTTACCGGATGATTATGATTCCTATGCTTCTTTGTTTAACGATGAAGATGATTTTAAGAGCTATCGTCGTAAATTTGGCAATCTGATACTTCTTACCAGTGACCATAATAGAAGCTATCAGGATATGACATATTGTGAAAAAGTGGTGCAGTATTTTGGTGATAATATTCTTGCACAGTCCCTTAATGATAGAGCATATAAGAACAATCCCCAATTCCTCGCACTGCTTTCCGAATTCAATTTTAAATCTTACATGACACAATTTGATAAGGATGCCATCAAGGAAAGACTGCAATTATATACAGATTTGGCAAAGGCTGTTTGGAATCCTGCGGTTTTAAGAGAGCTTGCAGGCGGTTGGAGCGATGCGGAAGTCATAACGATTCAAAGCAACAATGGAAGACGGTTTACTGTTGAATACGGGGACGGCCGCAGCTGGGAAGATGCAAGAAAGTATGGATTCGTATCTGCAAGCAGTCATAATACAAACTTGCTTTGCAACATCAAGATCGGAGATCTCATATTCTGTCATATTGCAGGGACTGGGTTTGTGGGTGTCGGTGTATGCACGCTTGAGGCGGTTTCGGCGGACCGTTTTATCATAGAAGAGGAGCAGGTTTCGATTCTCAATTGCAAATGGGTTGATGAAGCGGCTAAAAATGCACTTTCTGACATAGAAATGTTTGTAGGCGTAGATTGGATTCATACGGTTTCGGCTGATGATGGATATTGGGAAAAAGGGATGAAGAGCCTTCCTATGGTGGCTTATCTTTCCGCAGATACCACTACACATGATAAGGTCTTGAAGCATTTCAATATTCAAATGAAATAAAAGATGAAGGAACCACAAGAAGCTGTCGCTCCACAGATAATCGCATCTGCTTCGCAACAGCTTCTTGGTTGTTTTCGCACTTTATGAGGTCCCAATCATGTAATAATGATTAATGACATCCGTGATGTCCGCCGCGTCCGCTGCGGGTAGTCGTCACAGCGACATTGGCGCAGGTGCCGTCGCAATAGCCGCCGGCATGGGCGTAACCGCAGTAGTTGTATCCGTCATGTGTATGGTGCCCTGTCTCAACACATCCATCTATGGTGCAGACAGGATAGCTGGTATCGGTTGTTGTTACCGTTGTTACCGCCTGACTGCGATGATGATGTCCATGAGCAGAGACCGGGGTGACAAAGAGGACTGATAACAGTGTAACTGCCACGATCGTGCGAAACAGTTTTCTAATCGACATGGAACTTTGCCTCCTTTTTAGAAAACAATTGATAAGTTGCTCTTATAGCTAGTGTAGCACAGTGCAGAATACTATGCAAGAAGCATATAGAATTCTTCCAGCTTTCTTTTGGACAATTTCCAATCTGCCCTGATTACTCGACTTTAAACTGTCCGATCAGATTCTTCAAAGTGTTCGCCTGATTCGATAATTCTTTGGAAACATCAGCGCTTTCCTCGGCCACAGTGGTATTTGCCTGTACCACCTTGGAGATATCTTTGATGCCGTCTTCCACAGAAGTGATCATTTCTGATTGTTGGACGCTGGCTGCGGCGATTTCGTCCATCAGTGTCTTAATGGATTCAATGCAGTCATTTATGACCTGCATAGCTGAAATGGCCTGGTTTGTAGACTCCGTTCCCGTTTTGATATCTTTTATGGAAGACATGATCAGTTCATTTGTGTTCTGAGCGGCCTGGCTGGATTTGGAAGCAAGGTTTCGGACTTCATCGGCCACCACAGAGAATCCTTTTCCGGCAGAACCGGCACGGGCGGCTTCCACGGAGGCATTGAGGGCCAGGATGTTTGTCTGGAAAGCGATGTCTTCGATTGTCTTTATAATACTGCCAATCTGGACGGAAGATTGATCGACATTCCTTGTGGCTACAGTCAACTGTGCCATTTTTTTCGTCCGCCTCATCGGCGTAGCCGTTAGCTTTATCTACCAGTTCGCTGGCGTTGCTGCAACGGACGGCACTGTCATTGATCTGTGAGGTAAGGTCTGTCACATGGGTTACAAGTCCGGTGACGGATACGGATTGTTCCATGGTTCCCTGGGAAAGGGTCTGCACACCGGAGGATAGCTGATAGGCACCGGTATCCACCTGGTTTGCAACACGGGAAATATCGCGCATCAGGTTCGTGAGTTTGTAGCGGATGGTCTTAAGGCTGTCGGAGAGAATTCTAAAATCTCCAATATAATAGGACTCGTTCATGCTGACGTCTACTGCAATATTGCCCTCCGCCATTTCTCCCAGAATCCGGACGATGTCATCGATGGTCTTTTGCAGACGGCCGCATAGGCTGCGGGTGGTCTGGGCGATCATGCCAATTTCGTCTTTTCTGCCGTGGAAGGTGTCTAGTTCCTGACCTGCGCTGAGATCCAGATTACCCAGATGCCGTATGGCGCTTTCTACGCGCATGAGTTCTTTTCCCACATATAATCCCTCAAAAATACCTTTGACAGAGGCAAAAGCCGTCATATATTCCTCGGCCGAGGACACATAGTCATTGATGATAGAAGCTCTGGATTCCACGGCATCGGTCATCTGGTTGCGGATATCATTTTTAACGATTACCGCTACGTTGTTGGATACGATAGCCTAGAGAAGCATCATGCCTGCCAGGGTGACTGCTGTGGTGATAATACCGATGCGAGTTGCAAGTTTTTGATTAGACAGAAGTTTCATATATGATTTCCTCCATAACAATATGATTCCCGGCAGCTTCAGATTCGCTTTGATACCGGATAAAATATAAAATGAGGGGTATATGTGTACCTTTTATAGTACTTTTCTGATAAAAAAGTATAGCACGGTGTATAATACAAATCAATCACAAAGAATATTCGAAATATTTATAAAAAGTGTTTGACCATGCAGTTACTGTACGGTTTAAACTGGCTTTAAACCAGAAAAAACGCATCAGTATAAGGAGAGAAAAGCATGAAGAAAATGAAATGGATAGGAATGGTGATTGGGGTTGTGGCTGTTTTGTTTGGAGCGGGCCTGTTTTGCTTTAGGGATAAGATAAAAATGCTCTATATTTCCCTGCAGAGTTTTAAGGATGAAAATCTGGCGCATACGTTTCAGCACACACCAGAAATACAGCCGGTAAAGAAAATAGCAAGAGGAGATAAGGTTTTTCAGTTCCAGAGAGAAGAAAACATAGCACTGGCAGATGGTTTTACGTTTCAATATGTCTTTTATGACACCAATCAATTTATAGAGGATACGAAAACCACGGCTATGCTGGTTATTCAGGATGATGTCATTAAGTATGAAAAATATTATATGGGTGGGGATGAGAATACAGTATTTTCCTCTAATTCCATGGGAAAATCTTTCGTGTCGGCGCTCATGGGAATTGCTGTCTCGGAAGGAGCCGTGGAGAGTGTTGAGGACCCCATCGGGAAATATGTGCCGGAGTTTGCAGGCACATCGTTAGAGAACATACCGATCAGGGCATGTCTGCAGATGGCTTCCGGTATTAATTTTAATGAAGATACGGATATGAGCGGATTTTCCATGCGCACTCTGCTGGGGAAACCGGCCATGGAGGTGATTGCCGGGTATGGCGTACAGGAAGAGCCCTATACTTACCGGAGATATTTAAGTATCAATACGGAGATTTTAGGAAAGGTTATCACCAATGCTACGGGATACAGTTTAGCGGAATATATGGAAGAAAAACTCTGGAAGAAAATAGGCGTTTCTCACGACGCGTACTGGACACTCAGCAACGGAACGGAACTGGCCATGGGCGGTCTGAGTGTTTCCCTGGAAGATTATGCCCGATTTGCCAGACTGTATCTGCATGAGGGCAGTTATAACGGGGAGCAGATTCTTTCTAAGGAGTGGGTAAAGGACAGCATGGATATCAGGGAAGCCTACTCGAAACCTGGCTCGAATTATGACGCCTATAATGCCATCGGCTACGGGTATCAATGGTGGGTGCCGGAAGGAGAGGAAGGAGAGTTTATGGCCATCGGTGTTTATGGCCAATGGATTTATGTAAACCCGTCCAAGGAAGTTATCATCGTCAAGACCAGCGCCGACCCTGATTTTATGGCCAAGGGCTATGAGCTGAAGCATGTGGAATTTTTCAGGGCAGTGGCGGACAATATCTGAGAGTCTGTTTTATCACAAATCCCGATTCTATGATAGAATCGGGATTTCGATTTGTACAATGTAGTCTTCAATCCGGTCAATCACAGTTTCATTGATGCCCATTTCATAGGAATAACCGGTCAATGTAAGCCCCTGTTGTGCCGCATAATCAAAGACGGCCTGGTAGCGCAGGGGTATTTTGTCCCAGCCCCCTTTGTGAAAAGCCCGCAGATATTTCCCGGCCGGCTGTATATGCAGACCGTCTTTTGGTGCGAGAAAGGGTAGTTCTATAAAAAGCTTGGAATAATCGTTGAAATCCCCCTTTTGCAGGCTGGCAATAGAGATCATGGAGCCGTAGGAAGCCTGGTGAAGACGGCCCAATTGGTATTTTAATGTCTCGGCGGTGATCAGTTCCACTTCCTGTTCAAAGGAGGTATCTTTGTGGATATCCACGGTGACCAGACAACGTTCCTTTTTCTCCACAATAGCAATCTCTGATAAATCCATGGTCAGCAGTGTGACCATATTCTGGCGGTGGGTGTACAAGGTTTCCCGCACTGCCTGTAGGTGGGTAATGCTGCGGCAAAGATCGGCAATCTTTTCATCCAGAAGGTCTTTCAGACTGGCGGCGGAACGGTTTTGCATAAAGAGTCGTATTTCCTCGATAGAAACGTCCAATTCCCGCAACAGGAGAATGGTTTCTAAAATGGGACTCTGGTAATAAGTATAAAGGCGGTATCCGTTTTCGGGATGAATGGCGGCCGGTTTTAAGAGACCGATCTCGTCATACCACATCAGCGTTTTTTTGTTGATGCCGTGCATGGCAGCAAACTGACCGATGGTGAGATATTTGTCTTTCACATTACTCTCCTTTTTTGCTCTGCTTAACATACAGTTACTGTATAGTTTATCATATCGGATAGAGCGGTAAAATACAAGAAGGTGTGGTGCGTTAAATGCGTGTGTAAAATGAGATATTTCGTCTAAAATGAGAAATCTTGCTTTCAATGGGGGAGTTTGCTATACTGTTAGGGAAGATAGCACTTGGTGAAATGGCGGATGGAATCTGTTTAGGAGGGAACGCGCAATGAAAAACTTACTGTGGCGTCACGGGAGGTCACAGGATACGCAGTCCAGAAAACAGGAGAGACTGGCAGAGCAATCGTACAGTGGCAGGGAATGCAATGCGCTCAATAGTGTGACCAATCGGAAGTATTTTAAGAGGATGGTAGATAGAGCGCTTCAGGAAGAAGGCGCCCAGGGGTGTCTTTTGGTTCTGGATATAGACTGGATGCAGGAGATTAATGAGCAGTTTGGGCTTGCTATGGGAGACCGGGTCTTAGAGCGGGTCGCTAATATGCTTAGGAGAAATTTTAGAAGCTGTGACAGGATCGGCAGACTGGAGGAGGATGAGTTTGCCCTCTGGATTGCAGGACTTTCTGCACAGAACGTGGACGGTATCCGCAGACGGATTGCGCAGTTGAATGACAGACTGATGCATATGGAAGAGGACATGCCCGCCGTTACTTTAAGCGCCGGCGCGGCGATCGGCGAGGCGGGAGAGGATTTTGACTGTCTGTACAGGCGGGCAGGGGAAGTGCTGAACCGGGTAAAGGAACGGGGCAGGTGCGGTTGTGAGATTTATGAAAAGCGCAGACTGTAATATGAGAACAGCGTTAAGACAGGACAGATAATCAATAGGTATTTAAAAAGATAAGGTTAAGAAACAGGAGGACATCATGGGCGGTTTTTTTGGAGTGGCATCGAAGGAAAATTGTATTTTTGATCTGTTTTTTGGGACAGATTATCATTCCCACCTGGGAACCAGACGGGCTGGTATGGCCCTTTACAGCAAAGAAGATGGGTTTGACCGGGCGATTCATAATATTGAAAATACCCCTTTTCGCACGAAATTTGATAAAGACGTCAACAAAATGCATGGCACACTTGGCATTGGATGTATCTCCGATTATGAGCCGCAGCCCTTGATTATCCGTTCCCACCATGGTACATATGCCATCACGACAGTGGGTAAGATTAATAATAAGGATGAGATTGTAGCGGAAATCTTTAAGAACGGCAGAGGACATTTCCTGGAAATGAGCGGGGGAGATATCAATGCCACGGAATTAGTCGCAGCAGTGATTAATCAAAAAGACAACTTCATTGAGGGCATCCAGTATGTCCAGGAGCTGATTGACGGTTCCATGACGATGTTACTGATGACAGCAAAGGGCATCTACGCGGCCAGAGACCGCTATGGGCGCACGCCGGTGACCATCGGCAAGAAAGATAACGCCTGTTGTATTTCTTTTGAGAGTTTTGCTTATCTGAATCTGGGATATAAGCCGGAGCGGGAGCTTGGGCCGGGAGAGATTGTTGTGGTGACGCCGGAAGGAATTCAGACGCTGGTGTCTCCCGGCAAGGACATGAAAATCTGTACATTTCTCTGGATATACTACGGTTATCCCACTTCTTCCTATGAGGGAGTCAGTGTGGAAGAAATGCGTTATCGCTGTGGCGCCATGCTGGCAAAGCGGGACGATGTGAAACCCGACATCGTGGCAGGCGTGCCGGATTCCGGAACTGCCCATGCCATCGGATATGCCAATGAGTCGGGGATTCCTTTTTCCAGACCTTTTATCAAATATACGCCAACCTGGCCAAGATCTTTTATGCCCACGATTCAGAGTAAGCGCGATTTGATTGCCAAGATGAAACTGATTCCCGTGCACGATCTGATCAAAGACCGTTCCCTGTTGTTGATTGACGATTCCATTGTACGGGGCACGCAGCTTCGGGAAACCACTGAGTTTTTATATGAGAGCGGAGCCAAGGAGGTGCATATCCGGCCTGCCTGTCCGCCGCTTCTTTTTGGCTGTAAATATTTAAACTTTTCCCGTTCCACCTCGGAGATGGAATTGATTGCCCGCCGGGTGATCGGGGAACTGGAAGGGGAGAACAAGTATCCGAACCTGTCTGTCTATGCGGACCCGGAAAGCACCGAATATAAGGAGATGCTTACGAAGATTAGGGAGAAACTAAACTTTACATCGCTTCGTTATCATCGTCTGGATGATATGATAGCTGCTGTGGGCATTGATAGATGCAAGCTGTGTACTTATTGCTGGGACGGGCGCGAATGATAAAAATCTGTGACAGGCATTGACGCCGGTTACGCGGCGCATTATAATGGAATAATATAGGATATGAGGGAGTAATCGGCGCTTGTTGTAAAAGGCGCGGTATGCCAACATACTGATAGAGGCCGCCTGGCTGATATCTGGTATATCTTAATTGATGAGACTCATGTGTGGCAGGAGTGCTGTACGTGTGTCTTTGACGAAATGACAGGGGATAGATACCGTATAGTATCTGTCCCTTTTTAGATGCGTTATAAATAAAAGACACTTGCAGAGACTACCAAGGACAAAAAGAACAGGAGAGAAGAGGATATGATTATTTTTGTGACAGTGCTTACAACAATTTTTATTGCAGAGATGGGAGATAAGACCCAGCTGCTTTTGGTGGCGATGGCGGGGAAATATAAGATTCCTCATATTCTGACAGGCACCTGGCTTGCCACGATCGTCTTAAATCTGTTGGCTGTGGGGGTAGGCGCAGCGCTGGGCAGTTATTTGGATATGCGTATCATCAAGTCTGCGGCGGCCGTTGCTTTCTTCTGGTTTGCCTACAGTACGCTCAGAGGGGAGGAGGAAGAGGAGACACAAAAGGAGGTAAAACACCGCCTGGGCCCTGTCATTGGTATTTTCATTTCCTTCTTTATAGGGGAATTGGGTGATAAAACGCAGTTGTCCGCCATCACGCTGGCGGCGGCGTATACCAGGCATAGTTTTGCTAACGCGTGTTATGTATTTTTGGGATGTACCCTTGGGTTGATACTGGCTGATTTGCTTGGGCTGATTGTGGGAGTGGTCTTAAAGAGCAAGATGCCGGCAGGGATTTTAAAGTATCTGTCCTTTGGGATTTTTGCATTTTTTGGTGCGCTGAGTCTGCGGGAGGCTCTCTATCTTCTTTTTGGAATGGGCAGCGGGAACGCGGCGGTTCTTGCAAGCTTCGTGACGGTGGTGTTTGTGGGATTTAGTTTGTTTCAGGTCTATAGAAAAGAAAGAAGGGGCGGTGAAAAGTAACGGCGGTATGTGAGCTGCTATGAAAGAAGGCTGTCTTTTTTTGCGGTTATCTGGTAGAATAATGTGTGAAGAAAAAAACAGGGGGAGATAAAATGCTATTTAAGTGTAGAAACTGCGGCGGCAATGTGGTGTATGAGCCGGGCCGGGGAAAGATGTATTGTCCGCACTGCGAGGGGGAAGACAGTGAAGACAGGGTAGATAACAGTTCGATGACGCAGTGTGTCAACTGTGGCGCGCCCATTGATGTCAAGGATTACATATCAGCCTGCAGGTGTGAGCACTGCGGCAGTTATCTGGTGTTAAATGAACGCGTGGAGGGAACTTATGAGCCTCACATGATTCTGCCTTTTCGTGTGAATAAGCAGGCGGCGGTGGAGGCCATGAACCGGGAGTTTTCCAAAAGGCTGTTTACGCCTTCGGATTTTATGTCGCAAAAGAGTCTGGAAAAGATGGAAGGCATTTATGTGCCCTTTTGGCTTTATGATTACGAGGCGTCCTATGATTATGTGGGAGAGGGAATCAAGGTCAGAAGCTGGACCAGCGGGGATACGGAGTATACGGAGACTTCCTATTATGAAGTGATTCGTGATATGAAAGTGGATTTTGACAGGATTCCGGTGGACGCGTCTTATGCCATGGACGATGGGATTATGGATTTGATGGAACCCTATCAATACCAGGAATTGAAGGGGTTTCAACCCAAGTATATGTCCGGGTTCTACGGGGAGGTTTATAACCAGGGGGCGCCGGAGCTGGAAGGCCGGGCGCAGGTGAAGGCAAGGAACTCCTCCCAGGAGATGATGCAGGCTTCTTTGGGGGAATATAACCGTGTGAGGCCTGTCAGGAATGATTTACAGCTTTCGCGAAATGGTGTGCGTTATGCGCTGATGCCGGTGTGGCAGTATCTTTAC
>CAJUFU010000013.1:29626-36440 GCA_910585555.1 uncultured Lachnospiraceae bacterium | reverse complement strand
CTTTACCAGTACAGAGGCCAGACTTATCAGTACCATGTCAACGGCCAGACCGGGAAGGTGATCGGCACCACGCCGGTATCCAGGGGAAAAGTGCTCTCCTATGCGGCTTCCGTGCTGGCGGCAGTGACGGCGGCCTGTTATATGGTGGTCTGGGTGCTGGAGATCTTATAGAAGAATGAGGGGCGTATATGAGAGAGTATTTTCGATATTTTAAATGGATTTATATCATTCTGGCAGTTCTGGGGGTTCTTCTGGCGGTTCTTCATGCCGGACACTGGGGAATTGCCAAGGCGGCGGATTACCAGAGAACGAATCAGGAATGTGCGACAACGCAGAGGGTGTTTGATTATGGGGATGTGCTGACAGATAAACAGGAGCAGAAGCTGGAGAAACTGATTGTAAAGAGAGAGAAACAGACCGGCTGTGACATTGTGCTGGTTACCTTAGCAGAATCCTTAAAAGAGTATGCCAGGGAGATTGAGCCTGGTGTCAGCTATGATCAGTTTGTGCGGGTATATGCGGAACAGTTTTGGGAAGTGAATGGGTTCGGTTATGACAGACCGGATGGAGACGGCGTCATACTGGTGGATAACTGGTACAGGGAAGATGACGGCAGTATCTATACTTGGTTTTGCACAACGGGGAAGGCGAAGGACGCGTATTCGGCGGGGCAGGTGAATCATCTGCTGGATAATGTGTATCGATATGTAGAGCAAAATCCCTATCGGGCTTATAAAACCTATGTCAACGATTTCTATCATGATATGTTGGGAGTGAATGTGTTTAGCGTCTATATGCCAGGCTTTCTTCCCTGGATTGTGGGAATGATATCAGCTGTTATTTTCATGGGATATAACTGGCGTTCCAAGAAGGGGGCAAAGACCACCACGGCAGTCACTTATGTGAATGGCGGCAGGCCCGTTTTCCGGGTCTATCAAGACCGGTTCATCAGAAAGACGGTGACCCAGCGCAGAATTGAGAGAAGCAGCGGCAGCAGCGGCGGCGGAAGCCATGGCGGCGGAGGCGGCGGGGGTCATCACGGCGGCGGGGGACACAGCCGTTAACTTATGAGGCAGAGACCAAATAAAAAACAACCCACATGACGGTATGGGTTGTTTTTTGATTCCTTAGGAATTTTCTCTAAAATTAAGCCATTTTGTTTACGGCAGTTGCAAGACGGGATACCTTCCTTGCGGATGTGTTTTTGTGGTAAACTCCCTTCTTGGTAGCCTTGTCAATCGCGGAAGTAGCAGCGAGCAGCGCGCTCTTTGCTGCTTCTTTATCTTTTGCCTCGATGGCAGCGTTCACTTTCTTGATTGCGGTCTTGACGCCGGACTTGATCGCTTTGTTTCTGTCCGCTTTGGTCTTGTTTACCAGGATTCTTTTCTTTGCAGATTTGATATTAGCCATAATTACACCTCCTATGCTCCTTTCGTCAGCAATTGACTGAATGTATTATAGACGTGTCTCATTAAAGCCGGACACGGACGTTTTAATGGAAACACACGTATATTATATTAGTTTATGGGAATGGCGATGTCAATACATATTTTGTTTATTTTTGCAAAAAATAGAAAAGAAAATAGGCAAGTAAAAAGAAAACGCATATAAATATAACATAAGATGCTGCAGACAGTACTTTTATGTAAGCGCGGGAAGGAAGGAGCAGGTTATGGACAGCTGGTCAAATGTCAGGACAGACTTGGCGTTGGAAGCCAGAGAGGGAATTGGAGAGAAAGAATCACAGCTGCATGGTGTTATTGTGGAAGAAGAGTACAATGAGGACGCCGACGTGCATATTACGCGGGTTCTCATAGAGACGAAGAATGGCGCCAAAGCGCTGGGGAAACCCATGGGAACCTATATCACTTTGGAAGCGCCGGCGATGACAGAACCGGAAGAAGATTATCATCAGGAGATTTCGGAGATTCTGGCCAGCCAGATCAGGGATATCCTGCCGGATCCGGACAGAGAACAGTCGATTCTGGTGGTGGGTCTTGGCAATCGGGAGGTGACGGCGGATTCTTTGGGGCCCAATGTGGCAGATAATCTTTTTATCAACAGACATATTGTAAAAGAATATGGAAAGGTGGCTTACAACACTTCCAAAATGCATCTGGTCAGCAGTTTGGTGCCAGGCGTCATGGCGAAGACGGGTATGGAATCAGCGGAGATTATCAAGGGCGTGATCGGGGAGACCAAACCGGATGTGGTGATTGTGATTGACGCCCTGGCGGCCCGTTCCACCAAACGCCTAAACCGCACGATACAAATAACCAATACGGGGATTCATCCCGGCTCCGGGGTAGGCAACCACAGAAACGCCATCACCCAGGAGACACTGCATGTGCCGGTACTGGCGCTGGGTGTGCCTACAGTGGTGGATGCGGCTACGATCGTGGGGGATGCCATGGGCGAGCGGCCTGCAACGTTAAAGGAACTGAATAATATGTATGTGACTACCAAGGATGTAGATCAGCAGATTCAGCAGATCAGCCATATTATCTGTGATGGGATTAACAAAGCGCTGATCTTTTAGCGGGTGGCATGAAGTTATGTTCCTGCTGCATATATCTTAATATGGACATCAAAAAGAAAATTCCCGGGATAATTTTAATAACAATTGTTATAATTTCTGTTTTCTTTATGCTGCGAGAGTGGGCCGCAGAGGGAGAGGAAGAAGAAAAGGGACAAGGACCGCTTTTAGATTGGGTGAAGGAATTGATGATGGAGCCTTATCTTCCTGCAATCCGCAGGATGCATGAGGACAAAAGCAGTACCTTTCAGGGAGATTACTTTACCAGGGGACTGCTTTTGGAATATCCGGTTCTTCTTTTTTATCTGCAGGCGGAGGACACGCAGGAATATGTGACGGAGAGTGATTATGCAAGACTGCTTGTATTAGAGGGCAGCGATGAAGACCGTAAGTCAATCAGGGAAGGGGATTTGGAGTACGGCGAGGATGCCATGCACTTGGAACAGAGTGTGGAAGATGAACTGTTAAAAGAGAACGAACGTTATTTAGCAAAGCAGCCTGAGGAGGACGATGATATGGAAGAGAGGAAGGAACCTGTCGTATTCCAGCCGGCCGCAGAGAAAAGTTTCCGCTATCAATGGGAGGGCTTGACTGCCTATGAAGATCTTATCAAGGCCTTCTATGCAGTGGACAGCACGACCCGGGCAGGGGATGAGCTTTTGCAGGCCCAAAAATTGCTTTCTAAGGACATGCGTATCCAGGGGACAGCGGAAAATCCCCAGATTTTGATTTATCATACCCATTCTCAGGAAGCCTTCGCCGATTCTATGCCGGGAGATGAGAACAGCGGGATATTGGGGGCAGGCGAATACCTGGCTTCCATCTTACGAGAACAGTATGGCTACAATGTGATGCACCATACCGCCTGTTATGATATGGACAGGGATTATGCTTACAGTAATTCTCTGCCGGAGATTGAGAAACTTCTGGCAGAGAATCCCTCCATCGAGGTGGTGATCGATCTGCACCGGGATGCCATGCCGCCGGAAAGACGTCTGGTGGTGGACCTGCAGGGACGGCCCACCGCACAGTTTATGTTTTTCAATGGGTTAAGCCGCAGCACCAAGGGGGAAATTTCTTATCTGGAAAATCCATATCTGGAAGATAATCTGGCCTTTTCTTTTCAGATGCAGGCGGCCTGCAATGAGTACTATCCGGGGATTGCAAGGCGGATTTATCTGAAAGCTTACCGGTACAATATGCATCTTAGGCCCAAGACCCTCCTGATTGAGATGGGAGCCCAGAATAACACGGAGGAAGAGATACATAACGCCTGTGAGCCTTTGGCCCATGTACTGCATCTGGTCTTAAGCGGGCAGGAGCCGGAGAGATGAGAGTGGACATCTTAGAAAGGATTTGATATACTTTCCCCATATGGAAAAGATTATGGGAGGCAGTATATGGCAGACATAGACCAGAGCAGAATCAGAAATTTTTGTATCATCGCCCACATAGACCACGGCAAGTCTACGCTGGCGGACAGGATTATAGAGAAGACAGGCCTTTTGACCAGCAGGGAAATGCAGGCACAGGTGCTTGATAATATGGAACTGGAGCGGGAGAGAGGCATTACTATCAAAGCCCAGACAGTGCGCATTGTCTACCAGGCTAAGGATGGAAAGGAGTATATATTTAATTTGATCGATACGCCGGGGCATGTGGATTTTAACTATGAGGTGAGCCGTTCTCTGGCCGCTTGTGACGGCGCCATTCTGGTGGTGGATGCGGCCCAGGGTATCGAGGCCCAGACGCTGGCCAATGTGTATCTGGCATTGGACCACGATTTGGATGTGTTCCCGGTGATCAATAAGATCGATCTGCCAAGCGCGGAGCCGGAACGGGTCAAGAACGAGATTGAGGATGTGATCGGGATTGAGGCACAGGATGCGCCTCTCATTTCCGCCAAAAACGGTATCGGTATCGAGGAAGTCTTAGAGGCTGTGGTGCATAAGGTTCCTGCGCCGAAGGGAAGCCCGGATAAACCCCTGCAGGCTTTGATTTTTGACTCCGTGTATGATTCCTACAAGGGCGTGATTGTGTTCTGCAGGATTAAGGAAGGCCGGGTGCGTAAGGGTACTTCCATCAAGATGATGGCCACCGGCGCCACGGCCGAGGTGGTGGAAGTGGGATATTTCGGCGCGGGGCAGTTCATTCCCTGTGAGGAACTTTCAGCCGGTATGGTGGGATATCTGACGGCTTCCATCAAGAATGTAAAGGATACCGCAGTGGGAGATACGGTGACGGATTTGGACAATCCCTGCGCGGAACCTCTTCCCGGCTATAAGAAGGTCAATTCCATGGTATACTGCGGCATGTATCCGGCGGATGGGGCTAAATATCCGGATTTGCGGGATGCTTTGGAGAAGTTGAAGTTAAATGACGCTTCCTTAAATTATGAACCGGAGACGTCTATCGCCCTGGGCTTTGGATTTCGCTGCGGGTTCCTGGGGCTGTTGCACTTGGAAATCATACAGGAACGTTTGGAAAGAGAATATAACCTGGATTTGGTGACAACTGCACCGGGTGTTATTTATAGAGTATACAAGACCAACGGAGAGATGATCGAACTGACCAATCCCTCCAACTTGCCGGACCCTTCCGAGATTGCTTATATGGAGGAGCCGGTGGTCAGTGCGGAGATTATGGTGACCACAGAGTTTATCGGGCCCATCATGCAGCTTTGCCAGGAGAGACGGGGGCGCTATATCAGCACGGAGTACATTGAGTCTACCAGGGCTCTCTTAAAATACGACCTGCCTTTAAACGAGATCATCTACGATTTCTTTGACGCTTTGAAATCCCGTTCCAGAGGGTATGCGTCCTTTGATTATGAGTTGAAGGGGTATGAGCAGTCCAGTCTGGTGAAACTGGATATTCTGATCAATCACGACGAGGTGGATGCTCTTTCCTTTATCGTTCATGCGGACAGTGCTTATGAGAGAGGCCGGAAGATGTGCGAGAAATTAAAGGATGAGATACCAAGGCACCTTTTCGAGATTCCCATTCAGGCGGCGGTGGGCGGCAAGATCATTGCCAGAGAGACGGTAAAAGCCATGCGTAAGGATGTCCTTGCCAAGTGTTACGGCGGCGATATTACCCGGAAGAAGAAGCTGTTGGAGAAGCAGAAAGAGGGTAAGAAACGTATGCGCCAGGTGGGCAATGTGGAAATTCCCCAGAGCGCTTTTATGAGTGTGCTCAAGCTGGATGACAAATAAAACCAAAGGGAAGGCAGGCGTTACAGATGAGAGACCTTAGTGTCTATATCCATATTCCATTTTGCGTCAGAAAATGTCTCTACTGTGATTTCCTGTCCTTCGCTGCATCCGCCGGGGAGATGGAGAGTTATGTAAACTTATTAATCCAGGAAATAAGAGAACAAGCGATATTTTACAGAGATCATCAGGTGATCTCTGTTTTTTTGGGCGGCGGAACCCCTTCTCTGCTTTCCGGGAAAGAAGCAGACCAGATTCTCCGGACGGTTAAGGAAAATTATCAGCTGACGAGAGGGGCAGAGGTTACCATAGAGTGTAATCCCGGCACGGTGACGGCGGAGAAACTGGAGAATTATATAACATGCGGTATGAATCGGCTCAGCATAGGACTCCAGTCCACACAGGATGATGAACTGGCCCGTATTGGCAGGATTCACGATTATGAGACGTTTTTGGAGACTTACCGGGCGGCCAGGGCGGCAGGGTTTACCAATATCAATGTGGATTTGATGGCAGCCCTGCCGGGACAGAGTGTTGCTTCTTATAAAAAGAGTTTAGCCCTGGTGACAGAACTTATGCCGGAGCATATCTCCGCATACAGTCTGATTTTGGAGGAGGGAACTCCCTTATATGACAAAAGAAACCAGTACTGTTTTCCCACCGAGGAAGAAGACCGGGCCATGTACCAGCTCACCAAAGCTTATTTGGGAAAGCGGGGGTATCAGCGGTATGAGATTTCTAACTATGCCAGGGATGGCTATGCCTGCCGACATAATCAGGTGTACTGGCAGCGGGGAGATTATGTGGGATTTGGTCTGGGAGCAGCTTCCATGGTGTCCAATGTCCGGTGGAGTATGCCTGCACAGCTGGAACAATACCGGGACTGCGTGGAGGCTATGGGTGGATGCGTAAGGAGCAGGTGTCTGCAGGGAAGCGGACAAAGACAGCAGCTTACCATGGAGGAGCAGATGGAAGAATTCATGTTTCTCGGCCTTCGTATGATGTGCGGGGTAGACTGTAGGACTTTTTATGATGTGTTTGGACGTCAGATCGAGGAGGTCTACGG
>CAJUFU010000013.1:0-29616 GCA_910585555.1 uncultured Lachnospiraceae bacterium | reverse complement strand
CCGGTGATTGAGAAAATGATTTCTCAGGGATTGTTGCAAAGAGAAGAGAGGAATATCAAACTGACTGACAAAGGAATCGATGTCAGCAATTATGTGATGGCGGAATTTCTTTTTGCTTAAAGTGGATTTTTTGCAGTGAATTCCTATAAAAATGCCAGATGCTATATTGAATTTTACAGCACATATTTGTATAATATAAAGTACAGGAATCATTTTCCAAAGATGGAAAGGCACTTAAGATGCCGCCAGGTCATAGAATAGAGTAAATGGACTTTGGGGGCTTCTTTTGAAAACATTTAGCCAGCCATTAACTGCGAAGGAAGAGGCCGTATATTTAGAGCGGCTTGGAACAGGCAGCGAAGAAGAGCGAAAGGAAGCCAAGGAGATCCTGGTGGAACATAACCTGCGTCTGGTAGCGCACATTGCCAAGAAGTATCAGAATGTAGACGAGGATATGGAGGATTTGATCTCCATTGGAACCATAGGTCTGATTAAGGCGATAGATTCTTTTGATGCAGGGAAGGGAAAGTTAAGTACTTACGCATCCCGTTGTATTGACAATGAGCTTTTGATGCTGCTTCGGGCCAAGAAGAAGACATCCAGAGAAGTGTCTCTTTATGATCCGATTGGAACAGACCGGGAGGGGAATGAGATTAACCTGCTTGATATCATAGAGCAGGAACAGGTGGATGTGATTGACAGAATGGAAGTGGAAGAGCGGCTTGGCAGGCTTTCCGGGCTGATTCGGGAGCGGCTTTCCGAGAGAGAGCGGGCGATTATCATGCTTCGGTACGGACTTTCAAGCGAGCATGAGATCACACAGAGGGAGATCGGGCGCAGGCTTGGAATCTCCAGAAGTTATGTGTCCAGGATAGAGAAGAAAGCTCTGGAAAAATTAAAAGAAGGGTACGAAGCGCTTGGAACTACATAAGACAGACAGGGGGAGACAGGGGTATGCGTTTTGTAAAAAGCGATGATCTGAAGACGGGAATGAGGCTGGCACGCCCCATTTACAATAAAAATGGCGTTCTGTTGTATGAGAGAAACTCTAAGCTGACAAGACAGGGTATCGTGAGTGTCCGCAATTTTGGACTGATCGGCATATTTATTTTGGAGCCGGCTGAACCCGTTCCTCCCATGACACAGGCAGATATTGATTTTGAGCGTTTTCAGACAATGTGCGTGTTCTCCATCCGGGAAGAACTCGATCAGATTCTGCAGACAAAGCGCATTTCCAGGATGCAGATGATTGCCGCCAACATCATCAGGAATTACGGACATCTGGATGAGCGGCTTAATTTTATACAAAATCTGCGCAGCAAGGAAGACTATATTTACAAACACTCTTTGAATGCAGCGATTCTGTGCGCAATGATAACGCATGTCATGAATTTGAAAGTGGAGGAACAGCTTGAGACTGTGCAGGCCGCTCTGGTTCATGATATTGGTAAGCTGACAGCGGCGGGGATGCCGGAGGGGAAGCTGTCCCCTTTGGAGGAGAAGATGAGGCTTGAGGTTGCGGAGGTAGGCGGTTATGACCTGATTGAAATCGCTTTTTCTTCCGCGCCTAATGTGAGACGTATTTGTGTGCAGGCCCGCAAAGCGATTGTAAGCCTGAAAACCGGAGAAGACATTTCTGCTGTCAAAATGGGAAATGGCGCAAGGGTGCTTGCGGTGGCGGAGACCTATGATAAGATGACGGCTATGCAGTTTGATCAGGAGCCCACATCCGAAGTGACGGCTTTGAAATATTTATTGGACAATCCCCAGGTGTTTGACAGCCGGGTGGTAAATGCCCTGATCAAGTCGATTAATATTCTGGTGCCTGGGGTCAGTGTGGAACTCAATACGGGAGAAAAGGCGCTGGTGCTTTCCGCCAATGAACAGAACGTCCTGAAGCCGATGCTGTTGATGTTTGGCGATAACAGCATTGTGGACTTGGCAGATACGCAAAAGTACGAGGATTTGGAGATTAAGGACATTATGAAGACCATGGACAACCGTCATGTGATGGACATAAGTCTTCTCAAGCAAAATGGTATTAAGGTGGAAGAACCGGAATATGTGGAGATTCCAATCATATGAGCCAAAAGCCAGGTAAGAGCCGGCAGGTTTTGATAAACAATATGATAATAAAGGGGTAGAGAAATGCCAACGATTGTAGAGATTATGCACGCGGCAAGCGATGCCGGTGCGTCGGATGTACATATCACTGTGGGAATACCGCCCAAGATGCGGGTCAACGGGACGCTGATCACCATGGATTATCCGAAAATGTCACCCCAGGATACCCTGGCGATCACCTATTCCATTATGAGTGACGCACAGAGGGAACGGTTCCAGGAGAAGGGTGAATATGATATGTCCTTTTCCATTCCGGAGCTGGGAAGATATCGCGTCAATGCGTATAAACAGAGAGGTTCGGCGGCGCTCGCACTGCGCTTGGTGGGGACAAAGATTCCTTCGCCGGAAGTGCTGGGGGTGCCGGAGTCGGTTATAAGTCTTTATGATCGCAAGAGAGGGCTGATTCTTGTGACGGGCCCTACCGGAAGCGGTAAGTCTACCACTCTTGCGGCAATCATAGATAAGATTAACAATAAGCGGGATGCCCATGTGATCACACTGGAAGACCCCATCGAGTATCTGCATCAGCACAAGATGGCGATGGTCAACCAAAGGGAAATCGGACTGGATTCCCAGAGTTATGCCAATGCTCTGCGGGCGGCCCTTCGGGAAGACCCGGATGTGATTTTGGTGGGAGAGATGCGTGATTTTGAGACGATCAGTGTGGCAATCACGGCGGCGGAGACGGGACATTTGGTGTTGTCTACCTTGCATACTATCGGCGCGGCCAGCACCGTGGACCGTGTCATCGATGTATTCCCGCCCCATCAACAACAGCAGATTCGGGTACAGTTTGCCAATGTGGTGGAAGCGGTGGTTTCCCAGCAGCTGATTCCCACCATAGACGGCGATGGACGTGTGGCGGCTTTTGAGGTCATGCACGCCAATCATGCGGTCAGGAATCTGATTCGTGAGGGCAAGTCCCATCAGTTGGCAACGGTCATGCAGACCAACCGTAAGATGGGGATGATTACCATGGACGATGCGATTGCACAGCTCTTCTATGAGGGAAAAATCGATCGTGAGATGGCGGTACAGTATGCGCAGGACCCGGACGGGATGCAGAATAAGGTAATGTAAGAAGTAAGAAATCAAAGAAGTGCGATACTGTCTGTAAGAGGGAGAATACCGTAGGCCGGGCAGTCGTTGCTCCTGTGATTTCAGAAATAAAATGTTGACAGACAGGAAAATGCATTATAAACTAAGTTTATCAGAAGAATTCTAACAGCGTACCTTTCGTACATTCAGACAGTTTCTGTCAGATGATCTAATGATTCAGTTAAATATGGCGGGCAAGAATATGGGAAGACCGCATACGATGCTTAGCCGCAAACCAAGGAGGATGAAAATTTGCTCAGTACAATGATATCAGGGGCAGTTTATGGGATGCATAGCTGTCTGATTCAGGTGGAGGTGGATGTTTCCCAGGGACTGCCCTGTTTTCAGATCGTGGGGCTTCCGGGGTCGGAAGTCAGGGAGGCCAGGGAGCGGGTGAAAGTAGCCTTGAAAAACGTTGGTGTGAAACTGCCGCCTATGTGTATCAATGTCAATCTCTCTCCGGCAGATCTGCCAAAGAGCGGCACCATGTTTGACTTGCCCGTGGCTGTTGGCATTATGACAGCGCTTGCACGGCTTCCCAAAGAGGCGGCGGAGAATACCCTGCTGATTGGAGAATTGGGTTTGTCCGGAGAACTGAAACCAGTGAAAGGGGTTCTTCCCATTGTGCGGGAGGCGGCCAGGCAGGGCATCAGAAAGTGTATTCTGCCGGCCCGGAACGCATGGGAGGGAGCCTTGGTTCAGGAGGTGGAGAGCATTGGCATGGAAGATATGGAAGGGGCGATCTCTTTTCTGCAAGGAAAAGGAACAAGAAACCAGACAGCCTCCCGCTGCAGCTCGGTAGATTTGAATGCCCTTATACAGCAGGGCGGCCAGGGGGAGGACTTGGATTTTGCCGATATCAACGGGCAGGAAGGACTTAAACGGGCGGCGGAAGTGGCGGCGGCCGGGTTCCATCATTTGTTGATTATAGGCCCGCCGGGTTCCGGAAAGACTATGCTGGCCAGGCGCCTGCCCACCATCCTGCCGCCCCTGTCACTGGAAGAAAGCCTGGAAGTATCTTCCATCTACAGCATTTCGGGACTATTACAGTCAGCAGCTTCCCTTAAGACCACAAGACCCTTCTTAAATCCCCATCATACCATCACCGGCCGGGCTTTGGCGGGCGGCGGTCGTATTCCTATGCCTGGTTTGATCAGCCTGGCACACAGAGGCGTGCTTTTTCTCGATGAACTCCCGGAATTTAAAAGAGAGACGTTAGATATTTTAAGACAGCCTCTGGAGGATAAAAAGGTTCAGATTGCCAGAAGCAGCGGCACTTATACATATCCTGCTGACTTTATGCTGGTGGGCGCCATGAATCCCTGTCCCTGCGGATTTTATCCGGATATGGGGCGCTGCCGCTGTACCCCTTATGAGGTCAAGCGCTACCTGGGGCGGATATCAGGACCCATCTTAGACCGTATGGATATCTGTGTGGAAGCTATGCCCATGGAATTTCAGGACATCACCAGACATACTGCCGGGGAGAGCAGCGGTGAGATTAGGAAACGTGTGATGGCAGCCAGAGAAAGACAAAAAGAGCGGTTTCAAGGTACAACCATACAGTTCAACGCAGATATGGGAGCTGGAGAAGTGGAGAGATATTGCAAATTGGGGCCGGCGGCATTTTGCTATATGGAGAAAATGTTTGCCAACATGCAGCTTTCTGCCAGAGCCTATCACAGAATCTTAAAAGTAGCCCGCACCATCGCGGACTTAGCGGACAGCAGTGAGATTGAAGAGATACATCTGTCAGAGGCGGTCTTCTATAGGCGGATGGACCAAAAGTATTGGTAGAAGGGCGAAGGAAAGGGAGGAAAGAGATAGATGACACAAGAGGAGAAAGCTTATGTGCATTGGTTATATCAGGCTGTGGGTATGGGCGGCCGGGGGCTGTTAAGAAGTCTGGAGACAATAGGCACACCACCGGAACTTTATCAGATGGCACTTTCCGGCAGTCTTTTAGAGAAAGTGGCAAAGCGCTATCAGAATAAAATAGCACATGTAATGGAAATGACCGCCGGTTATGATGTGCAGGGAGAATATACGCGTATGACGGACAGGGGGATTCAGCTGGTAACAGCCCTGGAGGCAGAGTTCCCAAAGAGGCTTAAAAGAATCGCGGATCCGCCTTATGTCCTATATTATGCAGGCAGGCTGCTTCCGGCAGAGCATAAGGCGGTGGCAGTCATAGGGGCAAGGGACTGTACGGAATACGGCCGTTATATGGCAGGGCAGTTTGCGGCGGCGCTGGCCCAGGCAGGTGTGCAGGTGATCAGCGGTATGGCGAGAGGGATTGACGGTATCGCACAGCAGGCGGCTCTGCAGGCAGGGGGATATTCCCTGGGCGTATTGGGGTGTGGTGTGGATATCTGCTATCCCAGAGAAAACAGTAAATTGTATGAGGCGCTGATACAGCAGGGCGGTATCTGTTCTGAGTATCCGCCGGGCATCGGTCCCAGGGCTATCCTTTTTCCGCCCAGGAACAGGATTATCAGCGGCATGGCAGATGCGGTATTGGTGATTGAGGCCAAGGAAAAGAGCGGCACTTTGATTACGGTGGATATGGCCCTGGAGCAGGGACGGGAGGTCTATGCCCTGCCGGGCCGGGGGACAGACCCTTTAAGCCGGGGATGCAATCGGCTGATCAGGCAGGGAGCGGGGCTTGTATCTACCCCAGGAGAATTACTGGAAGAGCTTTTATTAGAGTATCGGGATAAGGAAGCGGGGCGTCAGATAGCGCTCGCGTTTCCGGACAAAGAAAAGCAGGATATTTTAAAAATAGTAGATATAAATCCTCTGTCTGCAGAGAGCCTGCAGAAAAAGTACGAAGCGGAATACGGCAGATACCTTTCTTTCCCTATGCTGTTACATGAACTCCTGCAGCTGTGTGCAGAAGGCTATGTGAAACAGGTGGGAGGAGGGTATTTTGCAAAGTGTCTGGAATAGGGAAAAGGGAAATCGAATCTTGCACAGGATAGGATTAGAAGGTAAAATGAATGTAAATGAGTGTACAATGTAACTGAACACAAAGCAGAAAGTCACAGCGTCGTTGATTTGTCTGATGGGGAATGCAGATTTGCGGTTTGCGTTCATCAAGTCATGCACCTTGTGACGTATAGGCTTCGGAATGGAGAAGAAAATGGATTACAGCAGAAAGAAACTGCGTCTGGGCGACGTGCTTGTCAATAACGGCGTTATCTCCGCAGAAGATTTACAAAAGGGATTGGAACTGCAGAAAGGCAGCGGCCGTAAGCTGGGAGAGACCCTGGTGGATGAAGGGTTTGCCACGGAAGAAAATATAGCGAAAGCATTGAGTAATCAGTTCCATTATGATTTGGTGGATGTACAGAATGTGGAGATAGAGCAGGATATCCTCTCCCTTGTGCCGGCAAGTGTGTTGATGAAACATAAGGCCTTGCCGTTTGAATACTCGCCCGATAATATGAACGTGCTCAGAGTAGCCATGTCCGACCCCATGGATATGGCTGCCATGGACGATATCAATATCATCACCAACCTGCAGGTGGAGCCGGTGGTGACTACCACGGGCAGTGTGATGCTGGCTCTGGACCGTTACTATGGCCAGGCGGAAGTGAATTCGGCCCTGGAAGAGTATACCAGGGAGAAAGAAAGCCAGATGGAAGAGCAGGAGGATATGTACAGTGAGGATGTCAATAATTCTCCCATTGTACAGCTGGTCAGGGGCATGATCGATCAGGCGGTGAGACAGCGCGCTTCCGATATTCATATCGAGCCTATGGAGCGCCAGGTACGGATTCGTTATCGTATTGACGGGGCACTCTATGAAAAAGCCGTTTACAGCATTAGACTGCTTCCGGCCATTGTGGCCCGTGTGAAGATTATCGGCGGTATGGATATTTCCGAGAAAAGAAAACCCCAGGACGGCCGTATCACTCAGGTGGTGGACAGAAAAGAGTTCGATATCCGCGCCTCAGTTCTGCCTACAGTCTATGGAGAGAAGATTGTCTTGCGGCTTGCTTCCAAGAACGCATTGACCAAAGAGAAGAGTCAGTTGGGGCTTCGGCCTGATGAATTGAAGAAGTTCAATCATTTAATAGGAAATCCCCACGGCATTCTGTTGGTGACAGGGCCTACCGGCAGTGGAAAATCAACTACCCTGTATACGGCACTCAGTGAGCTCAATAAAGAAGATGTCAATATCATCACCGTAGAAGACCCGGTGGAGGCCAATATTAACGGCGTCAACCAGGTGCAGGTCAACGTCAAAGCGAACCTGACCTTTGCCAGCGCCCTTCGTTCCATTCTCCGACAAGACCCCGATATCATCATGATCGGTGAAATCAGAGACCAGGAGACTGCCACCATTGCAGTACAGGCGTCTATTACGGGACATCTGGTGGTATCCACACTGCATACCAATTCAGCAGCCAGCACCATTACCAGACTGGTGGATATGGGCATAGAGCCTTACCTGATTGCGGATGCCACGATAGGCGTTATCGCCCAGCGGCTGGTGCGCCGCCTGTGTCCCGCGTGCAAGAAGGAAAAGAAAGCAGACGAACAAGAGTTGGAACTTTTGATGCTGGCACCGGATGCGGATGTCACCGTATATGAACCCTGCGGATGTCCCAAATGTGACGGAACCGGTTTCAGGGGGCGTATCGGTGTTTTTGAGATTATGGAAGTGACACAAGCTTTAAAGAATATTATCAGTAAAAGAGGTACGACGGATGATATCAAAAACAAGGCGGTTGAGGAGGGCATGAGTACCCTGCGCATGAGTGCCGCCAAGTATGTTCTGGAAGGCATTACTTCTGTGCAGGAGATGATGCGAGTGTCTTTTGATATTTGATGGGAAAGCAGCCGGCTGTATATCATAAATGGCCGGTTGTTTGTATAACTTATTAATTTAGCGGCAGCCCTATGAGGTTGTAATAGGCTGGGAGCATATGTTATAATTTTAATCACAAAGGAGATTTTATGCAGGATAAAAAGATACAATGGCATCCGGGATTTGTGGCGGCTATGAATCTGGAATTTGCAGAAGACAGGTCGGGGCTAATATTTGAGAAAGAGTACAATTTGAATACCAAACCGTTAGAAATAGACTTGTTGATAATAAAAAAAGAGGCTGGTGTAAAGTTAGTCAATGAAATAGGAAGTCTTTTCAGAGGGCATAATATCATGGAATATAAATCCCCGGAAGATGGACTTGATATAGATGCATTTTATAAGGCGGGAGCCTATGCAGGACTTTATAAATCTTATGGGGAGACAACAGATGCGATTAAGGCGGACGATGTGACAGTGTCCCTCGTAAGGGAGAGGAAACCGCAGGGGTTGTTTCGCTATTTCACGGAACATCATTATACGGTATCGAATCCTTATCGCGGAATATACTATGTAGAAGGAAACGTTTTATTTCCAACACAGATTATTGTCACAGGAGAGTTGGATGAGGCATTGCACGTCTGGCTGGGGGCGTTGTCAGAACGGATGGAAAAGCAGGGCATGGTCAGGTTGCTGGAGAGTGTCTTGAGATTATCCGGGAAAGCAGATAAGGAGTTTGCAGATTCAGTTCTGGAAGTGAGCGTAGGAGCAAACAGAAATGTGATTGAAGAATTAATGGGAGGTGATAATATGTGCCAGGCATTGATGGAAATTATGGAGCCGCAATTGTTACTCAAGGAAAATCAATGGAGGGAAGAAGGAAGAAAAGAAGGAAGAAAAGAAGGAAGAAAGGAAGGAAGAATACAGGGAACTGTTGATACTTTACGGGATTTTGGTCATGAAGATGCACAGATCAAGGAAGAGATTATGAAGAAATATACCCTTTCCGAAGAGGAGGCCGAGGCGTATTTATAGTATGGATTGGACAGATTGCCGTCATCCGTAAAATGGATGGCGGCGATTGATTTCATACAGGAATTATCCCAGGGGTGGCAAATGAGTTTGTCATGATTTGGGCTGTGTGATATACCACATGGTAAAATAGAACTGCAATAATTAGAATATTTTCTATGTATGTATTTACTTTTGTCGAAATAATGCTTATAATGTCAATGGGGTCGGGACTTCTGAGAAGATTTTGGATGATTTGTGAAATCTTTGTGATTGCAGAAACTTTTTGAGAGAATACAATCAATACATACAAAAGGTGTAGGTATGCGAAAGACATTAGGTATATTATCAGCATTTATGAGTATAGAATTTTTGAGTGAGTACATATGGATTGTCCTATTTCTGCTTATCTTAGGTGTCTATACAACGGCATTTGTTGTTTTCTCTATATGTAATAACGTAATATTTCCTCGTAAAATGAAGAAAATCAATTATATTATGCCAAATTATCAAAAAGCCTTGGCAGAGATTGAGGAATTGAAGGAAGACAATCATAGACTCAGAGAAGAGTTGGAAAATTATAAGAACAACAAAGAACGACAAACGTAATAAGAACTGGAAATCTGCGAAATCATAAGCAGCAAGTCATGGCAAGTTTACTCTCTCCTATTGAAAAAACTACAAAATTATGTTAGAATATGGAAAAATTTTGTGATGAATTATCTCTTTCGATATTATCTTGCATCATGATGGATATATGATATTGGATAAAAGGAAGAAAAGGGATTTCTTATGATGAAGTCCGTGTTTTATACCGATAGGGATCTTGATGGGGGAAGCGTAATGGCGGCTTGGGGATATGTCGCAATCGATAAGGCCGGAAAAGAAATCAAAGGCAGTAGAGACGCTGATAACAAGGAACTCGTACTCAGAGATCTGAAGAATCAGGGTCTTATTGTGCTTGAAATAACAGAGCAGAATATGCTGACCAAAGATATCAATATCGATTTGGGCAGTAAGCCCACATCCCGTGACATGGCGGTATTCTGCAGGCAGTTCTCCAGCATTACCAGAGCGGGTGTGGCCATTATAGAGACACTCAATATGCTGGCGGAGTCCACCGAAAATAAGAAAATGCAAAAGGCAATCTACGCGGTGCGCGCGGACGTGGAGAAAGGTGAGAGTTTTGCCGATTCCCTGGCACAGCATCCCAAGGTGTTTCCGGAGCTTCTGGTGCAGATGGTCAGAGCAGGAGAAGCGTCCGGCAGTCTGGAAACAGCCATGGAACATATGGCGATACAGTTCGAGAAATCGGCTAAGACCCAGGCGCTGGTCAAGAAGGCTATGATCTATCCCGTTGTGGTGGCCTTTGTGGCGGTGGCTGTTGTGATTACTATGCTGGTGTTCGTTATTCCGCGTTATATGGACATGTTTGAGCAGTTGGATGCAGAGCTTCCGGCGATCACACTGGCGGTGGTGGGACTTAGCAATTTTATTCAGAATAAGTGGTTTTTCATCATTTTGAGTTTGTTTGCCATGGTGTTTGCAGTCAGAACTTATGCAAAAACCAATTCCGGCAGACATGTTTTCGGCGGACTGCAGTTAAAGATGCCGGCATTTAAGAATTTTGTGGTCAAATCAGCCTGTTCTCAGATGTCCAGGACATTGAGTACTCTGCTGACGGCAGGCGTGCCGTTAATCGAAGCAGTGGATATTGTGGCAGATACTATGACAAATATTTGGTTCAAAGAGGCCCTCAAGGAGTCGGTGGAGCAGATCATGATTGGTGTACCCCTCTCCCAGCCGCTGCAGACAAGCGGCTTGTTTCCGCCCATGGTTTATCATATGGTAAGAATCGGTGAGGAATCGGGTTCCATGGAGGAGATGCTTAATAAGCTGGCGGATTATTATGAGGAAGAAGTGGAAATGGCTGTGCAGGCTTTGATGGCGGCCATGGAACCAATGATCATTATTGTGCTGGCGTGTATTGTCGGTTTCCTGATTGCGGCAGTTATGGCACCTATGGTGTCCATGTATTCGGCATTGGATAACTTGTAACGAAACCGAATCAGGCACAACAGAGCAATAGAGGACTTTGGTGTTTCAGGATAGAAGTTATGCTGTTTTTTTATGATGGAGAAGGAGAAAGAGGCGATGAGAAAAGAAAAAATAAATGATAAAGGTTTCTCTCTTGTCGAATTGATTATCGTAATTGCTATTATGGCGCTTCTCGTTGTAGTCCTGGCGCCACAGTACTTAAAATACGTGGAAAGAGCAAGGAACGCAATGGATTTACAGAACGCTACAACGATTGTAAATGCAATCCAGATCTATGCCGCGGATCCCCAGGCCGATCCACCGATTACAGCGGTTGATACGAATGGGCAGAAGATAACGATTAATGCAGAGGGAACTGCTTCTGAAGTTTCTAGTAATAATGCAACATTAATAGCAGCGTTAAAAAACGCTGGAATAGATATCAATAACATGCATTGCGTCAGCAAAACGGCTTGGACATCATATGAGATTACCGTGAATGTGTCGGCGGATGGTAATGTTTCTTTTGCGTATCAAAGCAGCGGGGGAGCGGCTGCTGAAGCATTTGCAGATATGATGGCTGGCGCTGGTAACAATGACGGTGTTGAAGAAAATCCTTAATCACCGGCAATAGCTTAACATTCAGAACAAATACCCTACAGAAGGACATGACATGCTACCAGATATCATACGCTGCATTATCATATTTCTTTTCGGTATCGTGATTGGCAGTTTCTTAAACGTCTGCATCATCCGTATCCCGAATAAAGAGGATATCGTAAAGACTTCTTCCCACTGCAGGCGCTGTGGGTATCGTCTTAAATGGTACGATATGATACCGCTTGTCAGTTTTCTTGTACTGCGGGGCAAGTGCCGCAGCTGTAGCGCTAAACTCTCTGTCCAGTATCCGTTAATTGAGGCGGCGAACGGAATCTTATACGTTCTGATTGTTTGGACAGGCGGCCTGGGTATAGAATCTCTGCTCTATTGTCTGCTGGCATCTGCGCTCCTTGTCTTGAGCGTGATTGATTTTAGGACCTATGAGATTCCCTTTGGTATCAATTTGTTCATACTGGTATTGGGGCTGATTCGGGTGGGAACGGACTATGGGAATTTTCTTACCTATTTGATTGGCTTCTTGTCTGTCAGTGCTTTGCTGGCAGTTTTGTACTATGCGACAGACGGCCGGGCGATCGGCGGCGGTGATGTAAAGCTGATGGCGGCCTGCGGGCTGCTGCTTGGCTGGAAATTAATTATACTGGCTTTCTTATTGGGGTGTATTTTCGGTGCGGTGATTCACGTGATTCGCATGAAAGTAAGCGGCGCCGGTCATACACTGGCGATGGGACCATATCTTTCCATGGGCGTTTTGGTGTCGGCCCTGTGGGGAGAGCGGATGCTTTTATGGTATTTGGCACAATTTGTGTGATTTTATATAGCTTTGATAATAATACCTGCACGGCATCACCGGCAGGTTTGCTTATATTTTAGAAGGAATTGCGTTAAAGGAGGAAACAATACATGGCGGCTAAAGCGATTAGTATAGAGATCGGCTATTCGCTGACCAGAGTTTGTGAGGTGGATTACAAGACAAAGTCCCATAAGATTTACAAAAGCTTCGCCATTCCCACAAACGAGGGAATGATCAACGACGGTGTGCTGACTGTTTCGCCAGCGTTTGTGGAGAACCTGAAAAATGCGCTTTCGGTGAACCGGATGAAGGCCAAACAGGTGGTGTTTACCATCACATCATCCAGGATTGCCAGTCGTGAGGTAGTGATTCCTTTTGTAAAAGAAAACAGGATTGTGGACGTGGTCAATGCCAATGCCGCGGACTATTTCCCAGTGGATTTGAGTCAGTATCAGCTGGCATACAGTATTTTAGGGACGGTCGGGGAGAAAAGGGGTGTCCAGCAGTATAAATTGTCAGTGATGGCATTGCCTTCCGCGCTTTTGTCCGGTTATTATGATTTGGCGAAGGCTCTGAAATTAGAAGTGGCGGCCATTGACTATGCGGGCAATTCTGTCTTTCAGGTGGTAAAAGAAGCGTGTGCTGAGGGAACGCATCTGATTGTCAAAATCGAGGAGAGGGCATCGCTGGTGATGGTGGTTCGCAATTCCGTACTTGCTTTTACCAGAAATGTCTCTTACGGTGTGGAGGAGGCTTTAGAGGCGGTGATGGATACGCCTGCCTGGGGAGAGGTCTCTTCTGTAGAAGAGGCAATTCACATCTTACAGAGAAATGCGTGTATTGCCAAGGAAAGTCCAGAGTCTGACGCAGGGATGTCATCTTTGGCTAAGTCTGCAAAGGAAATGGCGATGGATGAAATCCGGGCGGCTCTTATGCCTTTGGCGGGCGGCATTGCCAGAGTTATCGATTATTATACTTCCCGCAATGGGAATATACCCATAGACAGAATTATGATCACGGGTCTGGGAGCAGATTTTAAGGGTATGGATGAGCTGCTTTCTGGGGAGATGAATATGCCGGTGACGGTTCTGCAAGAGGCGGCCGGTTGGAATTTGATACGTGATTTTAAGAAGGAGTGTTTCGGGGAATATCTAGCCTGTGTGGGTGCTGCGGCGGCGCCTTTGGGCTTTAAGAAGGAGACGGATAAGAAGGGAAAGGACAGGGCCAAGGGAAGCATAAAGAGTGTGAACGGTACTTTTCTGGCGTATTCTCTGCTGGTGATTGGCCTGACAGCGGGCATTGGTCTGGCGGCTTTCTCCATCCTGCGGTATATGGGCGCCCAAAGAATTAACATGGAATTAAAGGCGCAGGCTGGCGGTATGGAGGACATTATCCCGATTTATAATGAATATGTGGCCGTCAAGGCGGAATATACCAGGGCGGATGCCATGTATGAGGCCACAGAGAACAGAAATGAAGGCCTGTATGAATTTTTGGAGGAATTGGAGGAGAAGCTTCCCAGCAGTTGTAATGTGGTCTCCCTGACCAGTGATGCTTATGAGGTCAGCATCAACATGACGGTGGATACAAAGGAAGATGCCGCGGCGGCGGTGGAGCAGCTTCGTACCTTTCATTCTCTGATTCCACAGATGGTAACCGTGTTTTCCCTGCGGGAGGAAGAGGACCAGGAGACTGGGGTCAGCACGGTCAACTTTACCGTGACTGCCGCTTACCGGCCGGTGGGGGATGAACCGGAAGAGACAGAATAGGAGGAGAGGGGAATGAAAGTATCAAAGAAAGATAGATGGTTATTGGCCGCTTTCCTGGGCATACTTGTGTTTGCTTGCTCCTATTTGTTTGTCTTTCAGCCTGCTATGGAGAAGGCGGATGCTCTGGAAGTGGAAAACATGCAGCTGCAGGGCAGGATTATGGATTTGAAGAATAAAGAGGCAAACCAAGAGACTTATGAGAGTGAGATTCTGCGGATGGAGCAGGAGATAGAGGAGATCTATCAGCTGTTCCCGGTGGATGTGCGGGAAGAAAACGCCATTCTTCTGGCAATCGATCAGGAACTGACTGCGCCCCTCAAGGTGGAAACGATTACCATCGATGCGCTGGTAGATATACCGTTTGGGGATGAAATGTCTGAGAAAGAGACGGCGGATACTTCTGAGAGTGATGCAGTGGAAGCGCCGGCGGACGATTTCAGCCTTAAGAGCCGCAAAATGACTATGACCTATGAGGTCTCTTACGAGGCGTTAAAGCGCAGTGTAAAGAATATCTGCCAGCAGACAGAACGCATGGTCATCGATAATATGACGGTGGTCTACGATGAGAGCACAGGACTGTTACGGGGAACTATGGCAGTCAATATGTATTGTGTCCCCAACCAGGAGGGGAAGGAGTACATACAGCCTAATTTCAGTTCGGTGCTGCTTGGCACGGACAATATCTTCGGCACCATTGTGATTCGCAGTGAGAGCGGTCTTTTGGACTTGGAAGATGGGGAAGAAGGCGGGGACGATGACAGCGTCCAAGAGGTGGAAGAATAGAGTGTGAGGTGAGGGTATGATGAGGGCATCAGACAGGGACGGATTGCATAAAGATGCGGGATTTTCCCTTCTGGAATTGTTGATTGCGGTAATCATTCTGGCAATCATTGTGATTCCAGTGATGCATCTGTTCCTTACGTCCAACAAACTTAATATAAAATCCCGCCAGACGCTGCAGGCTGCCACACTGGCGCAGAATATCATGGAGGGCCTGAAAGCTTATGATATAGAGGAATTGAAGGCGCAATTTAACGCGCCGGCCGAGGGGTTTTATGTGATCGATGAGGACCTGATCGAGGGGGCTGCTGCGGAGGAGACGGGCATGGAAGTGGATGGTGCCGGGAATCCCAGCCAGGGTATTTATTATTTTAGTCTGAGAAAGGTTTCCATGCAGGGAAGCGAGTTTGACGCCTTGATCAAGGTGGACGCCAGAGGGTATATGGAAGGCTTAGCAGTGCATGATAATCTTTATAACAATTGGGACATGGCGGATGCCAGAAGCATTGATAAAGACAATGGTACATTTGTGGAGACGGAAAATATGCGCAGAGCAGTGTTAGCCAGTGTCTGGAAGGATACGGCGATGAGGACGGCGCTGGAGGCTGACGGCATCACAAAAGAGATGTTTGACAAGATTTGTTTTAAAAATCAGGATACTTTATTTACCGGTATCAGTAGAATCATAACTGTTGATCTGAAAGAAAATGGTACGGATAAAGAAGGCCGTCCTAAGGTGGATATGTGTGTTACGAATGCGTATGATTTTGTATATCAGACAACCATATGCAATACCAAAGGGGATTTGGGTTCCCTGGTATGGGTGGATAAGATGGGCTGCGGTTCTGTAAGCGGCGAAGGGGTCAATATCAATTTATTCTATTATCCCTTGTATGGCAGTAATGTAATGGCAGATGAGATACTGATCAACAACGATAGTAATGTACAATTGCATCTGCTCATTGCCAAACAGCGGCCTTCTACAGAGGAGCCGGATAATCCGGAAATCCTGACAGATGCCCAGCTGATGGCGGCGGAGATGAATTATGAGGCAGATATCTATATATTAGACGGCCGCGGCGCTTCTATGGATAAGGAAAAGTTTACGTTAAAGACCAATCTGGGGTTAAATCTGGCGGGAGAATCCAATCCAGACAAGAAGGACATGAACATACCGGACCAGCTGTATATCAATGGCCAGTCCATGGATTTAAGCGGCACCAGCCAGATGAATATCTATACGCTGGATGGCGTCCGCAGTCCTATGGGGGCGGCACCCTTAGGCACAGATATCACAGAACTGATTTATGATGTGGAAGTCAGTGTCTACGAGGAGGGCGCCGCAGGGAGAAATTTCCCGGACGAAGAGAGGATGATTGTGATTGAAGGCAGTAAGACCAATTAGAGGCGGTCAGAGGAAGCGGGATGACAGAGGGTCTGCAATCGTAATCGTTATCATTGCCATGGCGATGATCGGCATTCTGGCAACTACCCTGCTTTGGATGGCATATATGAACTATATGATTAAGATTGCCGATGTCCGCAACAAGAACAGCTTCTACTCCGCCGAGGAAGTGGTGGAACAGATTATGGCAGGCTTACAGCACACTTCAGCGGATGCGGTGGGCGTGGCTTATCGGGATGTGATGGCCAATTGGGAAAGCCTGGGAACACAGGATAACCGTTACAGCGCTTTTGCCGCCGCCTATATGGATACCGTGCTTGAGAGTCTGCAAGATGATTCCCTGGGCAGAGACTATTATGACAGAGATAAACTGAAAGCTTATGTGGATGCGGATATCTTTCTGGAGTCTTCGCCGGATGAGGGTGTGGATGTAACTGCCTGGGAGCGGGGCGGCGCCGGGGCCGGAGAGACTCCCAGACGTCCCCAGATGGAGAGGGTAAATAACAACAGCATCCTTCTCCATAATATCTATGTGTCCTACACGGACAGCGAAAACCGGGTATCTGTTATCCAGACGGATATCTGTCTGGATGTACCGAAATTGATCTTTGAAAACGGCGGTTCCATCGACGGCCTGTATGAATATACCCTGATTGGCAACAAGGGCATCGAGGTGGCCGGAGGCGGCGGCACCGCCACGGCAGAGGGCAGTATTTTTGCAGGGACAGATGCAGGCGATAAAGGAGGGCTGGTGGTCAAACAGGCTAATACCCTTACGCTGCATAACGCCAGGCGGGTGGTTTCCCAAGGGGATATCCTTGTGGAAGGACCGGCGGCGGGTTTGGTGGTCCAAGATATGCCGGGGGAAGATAATCGTGTGTATGCCAGAAATATTACCCTCAATAGCGGCATGGTCAGCCTGGACAGTAAGACTTATGTAGCCAATGACTTGTCCTTAAACGGGTCTGGCAGCCAGGCGACGCTTACCAAGGAATACTATGGCTATGGAGTCTCTACCTATAATGGACTTCCGGGGGAGCCTGTGGCGGACGGCAGACCTAAGATTGAGGCGGCATCCAGCAGTGCGATCATTATCAACGGCAAGAACTCCACCGTGGATATGGCGGGAGTCAACAGGCTGCTGTTAGCAGGCCGTTCTTATATCGGACAGGCATCTACCCAGGCGGAGGCGGAGAGCTACCGGGCACAGATGGAAGCCGGAATCCGTCAGCCGGGGGCGCCTGTCATGATGGGGGAATCCATTGCAGTCAAAGGCGGTCAGATTGCCTATCTGGTGCCGGCGGAGTGTATCGGCACGCTGGATGGGGAGACAGTCATTGGCCAAAATCCCATAAACGGTAATAAAGAGAACGATATCCAGGATATGCTGCAGGAGAATCAGGGCGGTTCCGGAGAGACGGACAATCCTGACAGTGCAGAAAATGCAGGCGCTGCCGAGGGTGTAGGAAACACCAGGACATTCCATGAGGTGGACTTTAATAAGAAGGTGTACCGGCTGGGCGGCAGGTCCTTAAGCGAGTTCGGCGTGACCGATATGGACCATATCCGTAAGGTATATGCGCCTTACAAAAACGGTACACTGCTTTATTATTATCTGGTCATGGATAAGAATCAAGCGCAACGTTATTTTGAACAATATTATAATTTCAATGCGAACAAAGAGGCAATAGACCGGTATTTTCATACCTATGCGGCCGGCGGTATCCTGTTAGGGGATTTCGCGGCGCCGGATAACCAGTACACGATTCTGGGCAACAGCCTTGTGAGCAGTGCCATTACAGACAGCGGCGTCACATTGCTTACCAGCATCCAACAGAATCCTTCGAATCCGGACGATGGGGAAAACGGAACACCGGAAGAAGACGGGGACGGGTCTGATCATCCGCCGGCGGACCCCGATTTCTATACGGAGATTGGGGATAATGCGCAAGAAGTGGTCAATAGGACGGACGAGGCGGCAGTGCTTTCACTTTCCAAGGAGATAGCGGATACCTACAGGGCGCTTACGTATAATCTGACGGAAGATGCGTCTTTGGTGCCCACGGACCCTGACTTGGCGAAGGAGTATGATGTATTTAACAGCATCATCAAAGAAAAAGAGGTAGAGAAATATCTAAAGGACAATCTTTATGGGGATACCGTGATTTACGAGACAGATTCCGGTCTGCAGGCTGTTCTGACGAGGAAGTCTGCTGTAACCGTGTCGGGATTTGGCGAGAAGACCAGACTGATCATTTCCTATGGCGATGTGACAGTGGACAGGAATTTTACCGGCCTGATTATTGCCAAAGGCAAGATTACCATAGATTCGTCCAAAGCAGCATTGATCAAACAAGATAAGATGGATCTCTTCAAAGTGCTGGAAGCAAAGCACAAAGATGAAAATGACGATACGATTACGCCCATAGATATGTTTGTCAATGGGGACGGCAGTATGCTCAACGGTGCACAGGCTCCGGAAGTGGATGCGGCGGGTAATCTGGTGATTGATTATGGTGAAATTGTCCAGTATAGGAACTGGATTAAGAAATAACGGGCGGTTGGGAAAAGAAGAGGAAGAGAGTGGTTTGGACATAAAACTGCATGAGCAACACAAACTTCATGATGACAACGGAGGATATTCCCTGATCGAACTGGTCATTGTGCTTGCTATAACAGCAATTATCATGGGCACCGTATTTTATTCTATTATTCTGGTATTCAGTGCCAATGCCAAAAGCTGCGCCAACAATATCCAGCGCTCTATCGGGGACTGCAAGGTGACCACCATGGGCAGAGCGGACGCCTATATGGTACTTTTCCGGGACAATGAGGGAAACGTATATACCCAGATGCATATAACGAAAAGCGACGGGACTGTGACCGATGAGGAGCCGCAGAAGGTGGGAACGAGCAAAGTAGATGTGGGATATACGCCTAAGAACGGCACAGAGACGGCGCTTTTACCGGGCGATTCAATAGAGATACGGTTTGACCGCAGTAACGGCGGTTTCAAGGCGGATGCCGGCGGCAGACTTTATGAAGAAATATATGTCAGGGGCGGCAGTAAGGACTTTAGAATTACGATGACAGAGCTTACCGGGAAATCCCGGGTGGTGGCGCAGTAAGCCGGAAAGAACAGGGAGTGTTTTAGAGGATGCAGAAAAAGGGCGAAAGGATGAGAGAGAATCAGAAGGGTTTCACCTTCGTGGAACTTTTGCTTGCAGTCGCAATCTTGTCAATCGTCGTAGCTGCGGTGTGCGGCTTTATTCTTGTGGGGTCCAGGAGCTATTCTGTTGGGAACAGTGATATCAGCGTGCAGCAGGAGGCTCAGCTTACCATGAACCAGATTACCGATGTGCTAATCGATACCACCAGAAGCGTCAACTATGTAGGGTATGATGCAGACGGAACCCCTGCCACTGTGCTGCAAGATTCCGAGTTTGGGTTTGAGCCGGTGGAGAAGTGCCTGATTCTGTATAATGGCGTCCCTGTGGTGACAGAATCGGCCGCCCCGGGCGGTACGCCCATCATCACCATAGAACCGGGCAATGGGAACAAACATTATCAGTTCTACTGGAATCAGAAGGAGGAGACACTTTATTATACCCAGTTGGATGTACAGCCAACAGATGTGGATACCGAGAAGCATATTCAGGTGAGATTTCCGGCTTTTGGAGAGCCCGGCTGGGCGGTTTTGGCGGAACATGTGACGAAGTTCGAGGCAGATTTGACCCAGTTGGAAGAAAAACGAGTGGTACGGTTGGAAGTGACTTTTGTCAATGGCCAAAAAGAGTATAATACTTCCAACAATGTGACAATCCGTAACAAAGTGGGCGTCAATGATGCCAAGATAGGAGCTATTGACTGAGATAAATCGATTTCCTGGATGCCATATACCTGGGGACCGGGACAGCAGGAATGGACATGGAAAGATTGCGGAAGTAAATATGATGAAAAAGATTCAGAAGAGGGCGAAACCAAAACTGAATAAAGAAACATCTGTTATGGCATTGGCGGCCGTAACGGCGGCCGCAGTGGCAGCCACAGGAATTTACGGTCTTTACAAGGAAACAGAGGGTGCGGAGGTCTATGCGAAAGAATCCTTTTTGGGTCTGAAAGAGATTGTGGAGGAGCATGACAGGGACAATCCTTTTACCATCCTGGATATTTCGCCTGCCAGAGCCATGTATATTATGGACGGCACTGGCAAGACCTATCATCTTTCCACGGGTACGATTGGATATCTGACCAGCGGACAAGCGCCCATTGAGAAAGATATACAGGAAATTTTTTCTGAGGATACTGCTTTTTACCGTTATGAGGAGAGAGAAGCTTTGGCTAAGGCCATTGTTCCTTCCGGCTATGAGGACGCGGATTTTCTGACCATTTCCTATGAGGAGGCCTATGGCGGAACCGTGGAGGGGTTAGATGAGAGGCGTGACTGGATTAAATTATATGACACTGTGGGAACGGATGGTCCGGCTGACGGCAGTCAACCTACAGGCAGGCTGAATGCTTATGCGACGAAGACGGGAGCGGGTGAGGATGGCGCCTATCAATATAATGGGGCGGCCCTCACCGAGGAGGAAGAAGAGCCGGCAGATGGGGTTTTTAGGAGCAGTGGCGATGGAGCATGGCACCTGATTTTTGCGTATGACCCGGAGGCCCTGACGGGGTATGTTCCTTCTGTGTCAGCCTGTGACGATTTGAGTTCTTATTCCAGTACTACCGGTGTGTACTATAAGAACGAGGACGGCACTTATGAGTATGTGGGGACGAAAGCACAGATTTTGGATTTGCCGGAGGAAAACCAAAGGCCTCCGGAAGACGAGACAGAGGAAGAAGAGAAGCCGGGCGGCGACGGTGATCATACCGGCGGCGAGGGCAGCGACATCGAAAACACCGGAGACGGCACTACCGGAAGTGAGGACGACGGCAACACGGGAAGCGAAGGAGGCGACGGCGGCAACACGGGCAGTGGAGGAGACGACGGCGGCGATACGGGAAGCGAAGGAGGCGACGGCGGCGATACGGGAAGCGAAGGAAGCGAAGGAAGTGACGGAGGCGACGGCGGCAATACGGGAAGTGAAGGAAGCGACGGCGGCAATACGGGAAGCGAAGGAGGCGACGGCGGCAATACGGGAAGCGAAGGAGGCGACGACGGTAATACGGGAAGCGAAGGAGGCGACGGCGGCAATACGGGCAACGAAGGAAGTGACGGCGGCAATACGGGAAGCGACGGCAGTAACACGGGAAGTGGAGGAGTCGGTGACAACACGGGAAGCGACGGCGGCAGCGAGGGGTCAGAAGACAGTACCGGCGATGGTGTTAACGCGGGCGGCAACACCGGGAATAAAGGCGGCGACACCGGAGGGGAACGTACCGCCCACAGGCGAACGGCGTCAAATCTTTCATGGCATCTGCTTGTGGAAGAAGGGGAAGCAGAAAAGGCGGGGCCTGATTACTATATCCTGGAATTTCATTATGAGGACAATCCTTCTGACGGGACCAAGCTTTACAGGATAAGTGAGAAGGAAGAGGTGCCCGACTGGGACGGTGCGGTCATGCCTTATGACCGATATGATATTGACGAGTCGGCCGCCTGGGAGAGTGACGGGACGACAGAGAGCGGGGCGGATGAAGAAAAAGATGAGGATGACATCATGGACCGGGATGTCAGCCAGAACAATCTGCCGGTGTTTCAATATGTGGGAACAGGCGGTAATTATAACCTGAAAGCGGCTTATCCGGGCGATGAGAAGTATGCGGAAGCCAAAGAGGTGGAAGTGTTAAACGCGCCGGTTTATTTCCGATGTTGTAAAGGCAATAACTGGCTTGAAAAATATGTGTTTAATGCCTTGGAAGATCAGGATAATTATTATGATCAGTTTGCGATTGAGGTGATCAGTGTCACGGCAGATAAAGTGGATACGAACATGGTGGAGGCAGCCGATTTGGTTTATCTGGAACATGGCGCAGGTATTTTTCTTGACGGCAGTGTGAAACTGGAGACCATAGGACCAGGTGAAGGTAACGGCGGTATGCCGGATATTGCGGATGAGGCTGTTCTTTCCCTTCTCCATAGAGCGGTGACCGAGATGATGCCGGTCATCGTGGATTATGATATCATTGACAATCCGGGCTTATATGAGGATACCTTGTATCATAAGCTGGCCAGAATCTTTTTAAAAGAGGATTTGGCCGGATTCTATTATGATATGGGAAGAGAAGATTTGCTGGATGATTTGCTCAGGGGCTTGGAGAGTGACGAGTATGAGGACAAGGAAGATAATAATTGTCATTATGTAAACCGAAATGTGTATATGGTGGGCGGCAGTGCGCTTGTGGACAAGGATTTTCCGGAGGCCTTTGCGGAGGATGAGGCCAAGAGGGGCTTTGGAGAAGTGCTGACTGCCATTCGCGCGGAGAATACGATGCTCAAGGAGGAGGACTGGCTGAAAGAGGAGGTCAGCAAGGCCAGGGCTGTTGCCTATATCATCAATTATGCAGTGGGGATGATTGGCGACTACGGGGATGTGTCGATTTTAGAACTGCAACCCAGCGCCAATCTGGAACCGGATTTACATGTGGAGGTTAATGATGACAGGCAGACCACAACCTTATACTGGCGGAAAAAGGATTCCGAGGAGAACGGACAGCAGATTTTCCGTTCTACCAAGATGGTGGAAGTTTCAAATCAGGTGAAATCCGTTGCGGCGTTTAATGGGGAATGGCAAGATATTAACAGTACCTACGATATGGTCTTTATCGGATTAGACGGTCAGCGGCTGAACCAGGACGGAAAAGATAACCATACGGTCTATAATGATGAGGCGCTAAATGGTCTGGTCTATCATACCGGCGACAGGGCGGCAGGCAGTGATGCCAGATATGACGCCAGTGATATCACAGCCCAGAAGAAAGAGGCACTGCTTGATTATCTGCGTGCGGGATATCCCATTGTGCTGGAAAATAACTGTGTCAATGTCAAGAAATCCGACACAGAGACGATCAGGTCTGTCAATAAGAGATATATCGCGGAAGATACGCAGATGTATGCGTTCTTAGAGGAAGCTTTGGCGCATTACGGAGACTGTCTGTATACGGTGCGGGATGTCCGCGGCAATCCGGAGTTCAGGGCCCAGCTTAATGTGGTGAAGCCAAGAATTGCATCTTTGGAAGAAACGCCGCCTGTACAGAATCTGGAACGAGCACAGGACGGTAAATACCAGGGAACCATACAGTATTATATTACGGGAAATCAGGATGCACAGGAGGATACTACCTACCATGGGGATACTGCACTGCGTCTGTATTTGGATATGAATTATGACGGTTACTTTGCACCCTCGGAAGAATTGTATCCCACGGGGGAGAGCGGCGGTTATCTGGCAGGCGAAGGGCAGGTTACGGTTTTGCTTGAGGGTGTGGAATCAGGAATCATACCCTGGAAACTGGAAGTTTCCGATACCAATAATGGATATCGCAGAGATGCAATGATGGGATATTTTGCGATACAGGGTCATGCGCAGCATCCTGTAAATATTTTGCAGATTCTGGATGAGCAAGACAAGAAAACAGCCAATTTACAGATGCAATTTGAGAAGCTTCATAATGCCACACTTGGCCGGTATCTGGAAATGGCACAGAACAAGCTTAACGTAACCTATGAGATTGAGACCATCACAACACAGGAATTGCTGCAGAGACTCACAAAAAACAGCGGTTACCTGAGGCAATGGGATGTTTTGGTGCTTGGATTTGGAAACAGCGGTCCTTTGGGCGAGGCAGAGTCTGCCGTGACAGAGTATATCAATGAGGGACGAAGCGTATTGATTTCCTATGCAGGGGCTTCGGAAGAGACGGGCCGTCTGGGGCTTGACATGGCATTGTTAGGACAGACTGCCGATATGACATATTCCAAGCTTGGGCGCACTGGCGGCGGATATTATAGATACAGCGGTTTGGACCAGCTTATGTTTGAAGAGCCGAAGGCGTCTTTGCAGGTAGAAAAAATCAATGAGGGAAGCATCTGCCATTATCCTTTCGAGGTGGGAAGCGAGGAAGGAGCGATTCTTTTTAGCGGTGTCACGGAATTGATGGCGCCTGAGTACCTTTTGGATTTTACCAATAATACCAGAGAGAGTGAGGTGCACGTGACCGGCTGGTATACCTTGAAGGATAACAGCCCGGAAAACGGCGGCGGTTATCAGGTCTCTCCCAGAGACGCCCGCAATAACTATTATATTTACAGCAGAGCCAATGTGGTCTATGTAGGGCAGAACGAGTATCCGTATTTTTATGAAAAGGATGCAGGGGAAGAACCCAAGGAAGGCGTGGAGGAATGCAGGCTTTTTGTCAATGCTCTGACAGCGGCGTATCATGCAGGTATTCATAATCCCAGGGTGGATATTGTGGCAGGTTTTGGAGACGCAGCTTCCTCTGTGGAGAGTATCCCCATTCCTTTTGATCAGGAATTGAAGATGAGCGCGGATATAGACGGCGGTATCCTGGATGAGACAGTGGATGTATATTTCAAATTCGTTGATCATAATATTGCTTTTGATAAGGCGACTGATATTGCCTTCTATTATGAGAATGGAACCAATCCGGAAGCGGAACTGGTACTTGAAGACGGCAGTATCAACACGGTGGATTTTACGGTCTTTGGTAGTCCGGTCTGGATGGTGGAGAACAATCATCTTGTGGAAGTGACAGATGGGTTTAGACAGGGAGCCGTATACCGCATAAAGGCTCCGGTGGTGGCACTTAAGGGTAATGATGCGGAAGTTTCCAGAATCTTCATTGCGTTGAGTACCAGCTATGTGAAGGGTGGTAAAGAAGGGCATGTGATTGGGACGGATGCCATCGCCCTGACAAGGGCGCAGATGTTTTTGTTAGAGTAGATAAACGCCTCATAACCGATTTTCGTTATGGGGCGTTTATTTGTGCAAAGAACGATAGCTTACATGAAAATTGTATATTTATAATAGGAAGAAAGTCTCACAAATTTTCTCTTTCCCGAAACTGTGCGATGCTTTCAGCCCGGGCAGCTGACAGATGCCAACGATCCAGAAGTTCCGTGTTTTGTTCGGATTTTATCTTGTCCCGAAGTTCCAAGGGAACTTCACCGAGCGTTTCCAGAAGTTGGAGAATATCGTCAGTTTTGCCGATGGCAATACCTTCGTATCTGACATATTCATCTTCATCAAAACGGTCTCTTTTCGCTCTCCAATAGCCGTCATATAATGCCCTTATCGCCCGTATCATTCCCATATGCTTTACTACCTCTGCCACGTCTTTCATCCTCTCATTCTTCTGTGCAATCTGATCGATTTCATCTTGACTTGTCGCATTAAACAGACGAATCCAATCATCCACTCCATTACCATGCAGTTCTTTTCCAAGCTCAATGATATGCACCTCCCACAAATTTGTCAGTTCTTCGCCCTTTTCATTCCGCAGGCGATAGATGTTGTGATAGGTTTTTATATCCTGTAACAAATTGAAATCCAGAAGACTAATGCTGATGCATCGATGCAGTTTCCCATAATGTTCACCCATCAATAGGTCGTCTGTATACATTCTTCCCAGATAATACAGATTCCTCTTTGTAAAATGGCGCTGTGCGTGAACCTGCATCTCAATTCCTATTCGAGTATCGTCATTTAATAAAAGCAGGACATCCAATATTCCTTGCTTCTGTCTGCGAAAGAACTTTCGCAAAAAGGGGTTTGTCAGTCGCACCGATTTAATCTGCTCCATGGGAATCTCCAGTACATCACTCAAGAACTGCTTTCTGACTTGTTCATGGGCAAATAGTTCTTTAAAAGCATCGTCTGCTTTCAAGGTAAATCTTTCCACGTTTCCTCCTATTCTGCAGGAGAAAGCGTCATGGATATGTTTCTGTCAGATCAGAACCAAAGCCATCAGCCGGCTTTTTGTTCAACCCGCCTGTACAACTATTATTCGGGGCTGTAATAGAGCCGTATCTTTGAAAATCTCCTGCCTTTAAATGTAATTGGTTTGATTTAAAAGCATAGATTTTCCGAATGTTAAGAATGTTTGATTTGACACACTGTTTTTATCTAGAAATTGTTATGCTTTGAAAAATATTATAAGTGAACCCGCATATTCTGTCAAGGGGCAGACTACATATTTAAAATATTTTATGGACTCACAAAGGACACGCCGTCCACCGAAAGCGGCGCAAAATGCTTTACACAATTTTTATTTTTTTCCACTTGCCATTGCATAAAATATGGTGTATAGTGTTGCACGTTAATAAAATGTGTTGGAATACATCATAATAATCTTTATTATGAAGAGACACATAGAGACATTGTGTGCAGGATAGGGGAAATTGCTATGGCAAAGTATTTAGTAATTGTGGAGTCACCTGCGAAGGTGAAGACCATCAAGAAATTCTTAGGTTCTAATTATGAGGTGGCGGCCAGCAACGGACATGTACGGGACTTGCCGCGCAGTGTGCTTGGCATTGATGTAGAGCATGATTTTGAGCCCAAGTATATTACGATTCGAGGCAAAGGCGATATTCTTGCCAACCTGCGAAAGGAAGTTAAGAAAGCAGAGAAGATTTATCTCGCAACTGACCCGGACCGCGAAGGGGAAGCCATATCGTGGCATTTGTTGTACGCATTAAAATTAGAAAATAAAAAAGTATATCGTATTACCTTCAATGAGATTACCAAGACGGCAGTGAAAGAATCCTTAAAGAATGCCAGGGAGATCAACATGGATTTGGTGGATGCCCAGCAGGCGCGCCGCTGTCTTGATCGTATGGTGGGCTATAAGATTTCGCCGGTGCTATGGGCCAAGGTGAAGAGAGGGTTAAGCGCCGGCCGTGTGCAGTCAGTGGCGCTTCGGATTATCTGTGACAGAGAAGAGGAAATCAATGAATTTATCCCGGAAGAGTACTGGACGCTGGACGCCGCTTTATCCATTGCGGGAGAAAAGAAACCTTTGATTGCCAAATATTATGGGACAGTGGATGAGAAGAAGACCATTTCTTCCAGGGAAGAGCTGGAAGAAATCAAGAAGTCTCTGGAAGGCGCGGCCTACAAGGTGACCTCCGTGAAGACGGGGGAGAGAATCAGGAAGGCGCCGCTGCCGTTTACCACTTCAACCCTGCAGCAGGAAGCCAGTAAGGTTCTAAATTTCTCAACCCAAAAGACCATGCGTCTGGCGCAGCAGCTGTATGAAGGCGTGGATATCAAAGGAAACGGCACCACGGGTATCATCTCCTATCTGCGTACAGATTCCACCAGGGTATCGGAGGAAGCCGAGGCGGCGGCGAGAGAGTATATCACCGATAAATATGGGGAGGCGTATGTTTCCGGCAGAGAGCAGGAGAAGAAGGGCGGACCCAAGATTCAGGATGCCCATGAGGCGATTCGTCCCACGGATATTGCCAGGCTGCCCTTGGAAATTAAGGATTCTCTCTCCAGAGATCAGTTCAGGCTCTATCAGCTGATCTGGAAACGCTTTGCGGCAAGCCAGATGGCGGCGGCCTGTTATGAGACCACTTCCGTCAAGATTGACGCTGCCGGGCAGCGGTTTACCGTGTCGGCTTCCAAGGTAAAGTTTGACGGCTTTATGTGCGTCTATACCCAGGATGAGGAGAAAGAGGAGAACAATACACTGGCCAAGGGGATTACGCAGGACACAGTATTATCGTTACTTCATCTGGAAGAAAAACAGCATTTTACCCAGCCGGCGCCTCACTATACGGAGGCATCTTTGGTACATGCCATGGAAGAACTTGGCATTGGGCGGCCCAGTACTTATGCGCCCACGATTACCACGATTTTGGCAAGGCGCTATATTGTCAAAGAGAATAAGAATCTGTATGTGACGGAACTTGGCGAAGTGGTCAACAATATGATGAAGGAAGCTTTTCCCTCCATTGTGGACGTGAATTTTACCGCTACCATGGAGGCGCTGCTTGACGGTGTGGAAGAGGGCAGTGTGAAATGGAAGACGGTGGTGAAGAATTTCTATCCCGACCTGCAGGAGGCGGTGGAGAAGGCGGAGAAGGAGCTTGAAGAGGTAGAGATTGCGGATGAGCTGTCCGATGAATTCTGCGATGTCTGCGGCAGGCAGATGGTCATCAAATATGGGCCTCACGGCAGATTCTTAGCCTGTCCTGGTTTCCCGGAGTGCAGGAATACCAAGCCGTATTTTGAGAAGATCGGGGTGGAGTGTCCTAAGTGCGGCAAGGATATTGTCCTGAAAAAGACCAAAAAAGGCCGGAAATATTATGGCTGTATCGACAATCCGGAATGTGATTTCATGGTATGGCAGAGGCCGGTGAATGAAAGGTGTGACCGCTGTGGCGCAATTCTTCTGCAGAAGGGAAATAAGCTGGTGTGTTCCGATGAAAACTGCGGTTTTATCAAGGATGCGGCCAAGGTCAAAGCGGAGTAAGTTGCTGTGAAATTCTGAAAATTGTGTACAACTGGTATTAATTGAGGTTAAATTGTGTCAAAAATACATTGAAAACGCTCAAATGGTATGATAAAATCAATTTATATAGAATTATGTAACAAAATCGTCATAAATTGAGGAGTAAGATACATGAGCAGTGTTCAATTGTTAGATAAGACCAGAAAGATTGGAAAGCTTTTACACAACAATAATTCGGGCAAAGTAGTGTTTAACGACATCTGTGATGTGCTCAAAGAGATTCTGTCTTCCAATGTGCTGGTCATCAGCAGAAAAGGAAAGGTGCTTGGCATCGGAGATATGGATTCGGTGGAATCCATCACGGAGCTGATCGTAGACCATGTGGGCGGGTTTATCGACCCCATGCTGAACGAACGCCTTTTGGGGGTGCTGTCCACGAAGGAGAACGTAAATCTGGAGACGTTGGGATTTGAGAGTGTGGATACCAAACGTTTTCAGGCGGTGATCGCGCCAATCGAGATTTCCGGGGAGCGGCTGGGGACACTTTTTCTCTACAAGTGTGATGACCAGTATGATATAGACGATATTATCCTGTGCGAGTACGGCACTACGGTAGTGGGACTTGAGATGCTGCGTGCTGTGAGCGAGGAGAACGCGGAAGAAAACCGTAAGGTGGCGGTGGTGAAGAGATCGGAAGAGCGTCGTGTAGGGAAAGAGTGTAGGCTATAGTGTAGATC